>JBDSPW010000014.1:0-4610 GCA_039930145.1 Saccharimonadales bacterium (SeqCode)
ATGGTGTTTAGCCATACTGTGCCGCTCTAATAAGGCCTCATTCTCTATGCTGCTGTGGTTGGCAATGTCCTCTTTCAGCTCCTTAGACCAGGCAATAAGAGTGGCTTTACTGACCTTGAGCTTAGTGGCAATTCTGGTATAACTATTACCCTTAGCCCTTAACTCCACAAACTCCTGCTTAACTTCGGTTTTGTCTTCCATATTTTTAATGCTCCATATAGTTCCACTTAATACTCGTAGTTATCACCTCTGAGCCATCCCATAAGTGGGGGTGAATATTGACCGCAGTTCCTTGAGTTCGTCAACCAACTGGTTCCAATTTATACTTCGATGGGTCACCAATACAAAAGCCCCACCTCGCCGTGGGGTTTTTGTATTGGTGGCGCCTTCAAGGCGGTTAGATCACATCGTTGGGCTGGCTTTAACATCGGCTGGGTATATACCATAGCTATACGCGTATTGGTCGTAGCAAACCTTGCCTGATTTGTGCCCATTGGTGTCAATATATGTCGAGTATTGGTCGAGTGCGGGGGTAATTCGCGTATTGTTGGCATTTCTGGCGTATTTATAAGTAACGCATAGCTCGTAACTAAACGATTTATTACTTTCCGGTACATATGGTACCCCAGCTTTAGAGCTAGGGGCTACCGAAGTGACAACATCTTGTGGAGCTACTTTGTTGAGCTTACGGTAGCTCACGAGGTTACGGTCTACCAGTGTCTTGGCTCCCTTTTCGTAATCCCCGAAGCTTACATCCTTGAGGTTACTGGGCAATTTCTGATTATTACTGACGTATGTTTGAACGGCCTGACTGACATTGGGCAAGTTCTGTTCAATCAGGCGGTCGGTCTTGCTATTTATGCTGGCCAGATATGGTCCTGCAAAAGCGGCTACGATACCGATAGCGGTGATGATGGTGACAATAAGACGGAATTTACGGGTGAGAAAACCAAAGCGCGCCGGCCGTACGATACGGGCGAATAACAGTACGCTCAGAATCGTAATGATGACAGCGCTAATAATGACGGTCAGCCTTGTCTTGTTATCACTTGATATATCTGTAGCCATGCTCAGAGCGGTTACCACGGCAGTTATGGCCGCGCCAAGGCCGACCACAAAGGCCAGTACGGCGTGGAGTACCATCACGACTGCGGCAAAACCATGTTTCTGATGCGGCTCGTATTTGCTGTAGACTTTGTCGACGATATACGCAGCCGGGAGCAGGCAGACGGTTACGGCGATGATGTAGACAATAAACGTGTATGAGTTCACTGCGCCACTATCTCGAGCGATAAAGTATGCGAGCGTACCGGACAGAAGGCTGCCGAGGCTCGCCAGTGTGAATGTCCAGAGCGCATAGGTTAGCCATTGCCAGACGATGTGCACGGCGTTGTTCCCCGTTGCCAGGGGGGTGTCTGTATGTGTCGGGGTGTGTGCTGTTAACGAATCGTGCTGCTGGGGTTTGTCGTCCATGGAGTAGTTTTCCGCTTATGTTGTAGTTTAATAGTAGGCCACACCTCGACAAATGCAAATATGGCTTTTACAGCACTTTATTTGTGATACGGATGACCAGCCGAGATAGCACTAGCGCGGTATAGAGTTTCGAGCAGCACGACCATCGCTAGATCGTGCGGAAAGGTCAGTTTCGAAAAGCTCCATTGCCAGTCTGCGCTGTCGATAAAATCTTGTGGTAAGCCGTCTGGCCCACCGATGATGAATGTAATTTCCCTGGCCTCGAGCTCGCGCTTTTGTAGAAATGCCGATAGTTCTTTGCTGCTCAGTTGCTCGCCATTGATTACCAAAGCTACCACGTAGCTACCCTGCACCGTTTCCTTGAGTTTGGCAGCATCGTAAGCATGTTTGTCGGCCAGCTGTGTTACGCGGACGTCGTGATAGCGCTTGAGGCGGCCAAGGTATTCATCCCAACCGCTCTTAGCGTAGGTGAGCTTCGGTTTTCCGACGGTTACGACGTGCAATTTCATAAGTGTATTATCCCTAAGTTGTGGGCGGTTTGCACATCAGTATGTGGCAAAAGCTCCTTAACTGCTTTTTCCGCTCCGGGCAAGGCTTCGCGCGCGTAATCGTCGACGATTATCGTGCCGCCCTTACTAATACGCGGTAACACCAGTTTGAGTGAATCTTTGATTGATTCGTAAAAATCACCGTCCAGAAATGCAAAGGCTATCTTTTCTGACACATCTTCACTGGCTAGCTCGCTAAACCAGCGCTTGTGGATCACTGGTGATCTGAGTTTGGCCTTCTGAAATTCGCGCAGGAACTGTTTTTTGCTGACACTTAGCTCGCCAGCTTTGAATTGCTCGCCGGCTCCACTGCTGTCTTTGGCTGATTTTTCGGGCAGCCCCTCGAACGAATCATAGACGTGAAAGGCGCGCGTTTCGTGGTGTATGTCCAGTAAGCGTCGAATAAAAAGGCTCGTTGTACCGATGTAACAACCAAATTCCACGATATCCCCCGCTACCCCTTCGTAGAGTGTCTTTTCGAGCTCCTGTAGGATAACCCGCAGTTGATCGGCGCTAACCTGCTCGGAAATAATCGGGTGGTGTTGGAGTAAATCCTGTATGTGCATGACCCTAGTATAGGCTCGCGGATGGTAATTGGTCCCATCGGCTTGTGTAGCCCGGGCTGCGTAAGTTGTGTTTGGGCTGCCAGCGCTGACTGAGTTTCTCGGCGGCAAAACGGACCGAACCCGTGCCGTAACGGCTATTGAGGGAATCGACAGCTGCCATACGTTGCTTGCTGCTGGCTGCCGCTAGGTGATCAACGTTGCCCAACAAATCGAGCTGCAGGGATATGTCGGGTAGTAAATCGGGCAGCAACACAAAGGCGCGGTAGTATTTGAGCTGTGGTTGATATACGGCTTTTAGGGCATCTATGAGCGCCCGAGCGAGCTCGCCGCTATCGGCTGTCGGTGTGTTGAACTTTACGGTGGCTGCTAATTGCTGGTAGCCAGGCTTGTGACGGCTAGTTGCAAGGTAAACGCTGGCGGTAGTCACGACGCTGTGATTGCGCCGTAGGCGCTGGGCGGCGGCTACCGTTTGATTTGCGACAGCCGCCTCGATGATACCAAAATCGTTCGTTTCCTCGCCAAATGTCCGGCCGCGCATAATGCTTTTACGGGGGTTATGTTCGGGCAAAAAAGTATGGCAACTGGTCCCGTTGAGCTCATGAACCAGCTGTTTGCCATTAACACCCATGAGTTGCCCGGCGAGTTTGAGTGGCATGTGTTTCATATCGAGTGCCGTAGCGATGCGCTCGGCACGCATACGGGGCGCCAGTCGTCGACCGATACCCCAGATATCTTCGACGGGTGTGCGAGCGAGATAATTGTCGAAATCTGGAGCGAGCTTGTCGTGGATATCGAGTACTCCATGTAGGTCCTCGTCTTTCTTTCCCCGCTCGGCAGCAAGTTTGGCAAGAGTTTTGCTGGGAGCAATGCCGACAGAGACCGGTATACCGACGTTATGCAGGATGCGAGCGCGGACTTCGTTGCCCCACTTTGTATAATCGTTGATTTCGAGTTCTGACAAGTCCAGGAAAGACTCGTCGACCGAATAGACCTCGGTGCGGGGCGTAATGTGCGTCAGGACGTCGGTAATGCGGCTGCTGACGTCGCCGTACAGCTCGAAATTAGCGCTAAACTGCACCACTCCGTGCCTAGTAAAAAGTTCTTTGAATTTGAACGCAGGTGCGCCCATGGGAATACCCAGCGCCTTGGCTTCGTTACTGCGGGCGACTGCGCAGCCGTCATTGCTGCTGAGCACCACGACCGGTTTGCCCTCGAGGTCGGGGCGAAACAGGCGCTCGCAACTGACAAAAAAGTTGTTGCAGTCAACGAGTGCGAAAGTTTTATCGTTGTAGGAGGCGGGTGGCATTGTCGCAGTTGTTCTTGGTGCGGTCATACACGACACTCCAATAGTACTTATTGCTATTTTTCATGAACGACTCCTCTTCTGTATTCATGGATGATACTGGTGATCACCCCAAAGTTCGTGATGTTAATCGGCGCCTGTTTAAAGCGCGTAACGGTAAAACCTTGCTCTTGCCAGATGACAATCAGGTCCTCTGCCCGGGGCCGGATAGCGCGATCGATAACAGCGATATCACCATCGAACACCCCCTGCTCTTCCCAGCCACGACCGTGTAAGCGGAAAAAGAATGTGCTGCTGGGGTGCTGTACTAGCAGCTGATTGAGGCTGAGCGTCATCTTGGAGTTGTCGCGGTCGGCCGCCGGGTTCGGGAAGCCAGCATGCACACTGACGCCCGTGCGGTCGCTGGCGACCTCGGCGTCTTGATAGACGTAGGTTTCGTTGTCCATGTTTAAACCCCCGCCTTCATGCCGACCAGTGTCCACTCGTTGCCGGCGTGGCGCAGACGGTACGTATTGTCGCCATCGCTCATGTCGAATAGCTGGACGATCTGCGCTCCCTTTCGCACCAGATAACTGAGGCCATCCGCGAATGACACCAGGCTACCGTCGAGCTCGATCTGCTTGGGGTAGGACTTCATGCTGCTTGCGCTATTTTTGAAATAAAAGGCACTGACGTTTACTTCTTTGTTTATTGGGAAAAGAGTCGTAGTTTCCATATTCG
>JBDSPW010000015.1:0-15762 GCA_039930145.1 Saccharimonadales bacterium (SeqCode)
TAGAGAACGTCGCGGGCGGCAACCAGAAGGTATATATCAATGATTCGGCAGCCCAAATTATTACGGTTAAAGAGTCTATTGGCAAAGGTGGCACGCCTCCGCAACAGTTCAGTTTGGTAGCCGAGCGTAGCAATGCCCTGGGGCCAAACACCCTGCTCGCCCTACTGTTTATCGTTCTCGCTGGTGTACTCCTCTGGGCATGGCGCAAGCGTCGTGTACAGCCTCAACTGTAGTAACAGCAGACTTTGCTTTAAAAACGCCACAAACCCGTGGCGTTTTTAACACAATCCGAATCTTACGAAACCGATTCTAGCCGAAGTAATTGCTGCACACCACGATAAATAAACAAGTACCCTGCGGCGCCCACAATTAGTACTGCATATATAATCAGTTCACCGACATTAAACGTGGAGAGTGTCACCCCCGCTTCGATGATAAGCTGCACTATAAAGGTACAGACAAACACCAAAAAAATTCCCTTATATAGATTGCGGAATAGGTGACGGTAAATACTGCCATCGACCTGCGTTGAGTACTGCCAAAGATTCATGATTGCCAGTAAACCAAAGAGCCAAACGACGAGATGCGGCAATACATAGGTAAGGAAGAGGACGCGCAACGGCAACACAAAGCGTGGTATGGGGCTATCTTGCATCAAGTTCGGTGCAGTCCGAGAGAAATTCCAGGCGAACCAGACGGCGACGAACGAAAACAGCAGTAGCACAAGCACTCGCCAACGAATCTGACTCACTGGCCGCTCAACGAGACTCATAAGGCGTCGTGAGCCACGATACAGATAGCCTACCGCAGCTATCATCGCTAAGAGCGGCACATAGTTATGAAGTATTACTAGAGCGTAGCCATGCGGCTTGTGGGCTGCTTTCTCGGCTATACTGCTGGTGAGTGGCAGCACGACAATATACACTATCAGCCATAGAAGCGCCCGAGCCACATCGATCATGCCTTTCCCATCCTTCGAAGACTGTATGCTTTGAATATAGCGCATAAATCTGACCGCACTTTTTAAGGCGATATACCAGATGCCCATTTGTGCAATCACGGTACCGGCAGCTACTACACGGAGTGCCAGCCCCGATTGTTTATCCATCGAGTGTTCGACCGGGGATTTTAGCGTAATCCATAAATCGACCAGACCAGCAACCACAATCATCACATACGCTAGTGAGGCGTATTTCCAGGTTGCGATTCGTAAGTTTGATGCGCGTACGACCATAGGAATGTCCTAAATAATATCGTACGCCCCTTGCAAGCAGTTGAACAGCCAAAAAACCAGGAGCAGTTTGTTTGCCCCTGGTTTTTATACCTAAGTGGTACTTACGAGCTAAGGCCCGGTTTTACCGTAGTTGCTAGCAAGTGTGCTGAAGTCCAGGAAGTTCACTGTTCCGTCGGTATTAATGTCGGAGCGTCCAAGCGTTGTCGACGTACCCGACTGGCCGTACTTGCCCGAGAGCAGACTGAAGTCCAGGAAGTTCACCACGCCGTCGGTGTTAATGTCAGCCTTGTTGTAAATCGTGCTTGGTACTGCCACCGTCACCGCACTACTTGTCGTGGAATTTGGCGCTGCATCGTAAGCTTTGGCCGTCAGTGTATGGTTACCGACACTTAGACCGACAGGGTTGAGAGCGTAGGTGTAATCGTTGCTTGCACCCGCCGTTGTATCCGTTCCTTTGAGTGCGCCGTCGACATAGAACTCGACTTTGGTCACCGCCACGTTGTCGGTGGCTACTGCCGTAACTGTCGTAGTGGTCGAAATTGTAGCGCTCTGAGCCGGAGACGAGATTGAAACAACCGGTGCCGTAGTATCGGCAGGGTTAGCACAGTTGTCGCCAGTCCCAGTTGGAGTACATGTCGTGTCTTGGGTAAGAATCAAACGGTCTACAACAACACCATCGGCATTACCAATCAGCTTAAGGGCATGTGCACCGGTTGTGAAGCTCACATCCACAAATGCGCCCGCCGTTGTCTTAGCTATCCAGTTGGTGCTGTCGTTGGCGAAATACGTTGTGGCTCCGCTCGCATAGACCGGAACAGTGGTGCCGCCTACGGTGTAACACGTAGTGCCGTCGAGTTGCAATAAATAGTTATTATTGACAGAACTTGGGCTGGGTGCGGACATACGCGTCCAAATACGGTAGGTTCCAGCGGTTGGAATGCTCACCGATAGATCAACAGTGCCATAATCGGTCGCAGGTGTCGTACAGGCCGCAGCATGGACTTTTACGGGGTTTACCGAGCTTACCGCAAACGTGGCAAGTATCAGTCCGGCTGCAATGATTATTTTGGTTAGATTCGAGGTGCCGTATACAAGCGATGATGTTTTCATAGCTATTTCTTCCCATCCGTATCGTTATGTGTGTCCGATGATATGACCGTACCGGGTGCTGATGTTTGAGGCATCGGGGTACCTTCGAGACGTTTCGTGAGTTCCTCATTCTTGGGAGACTTAGCACTGTGTGACTCTTCGCCCCCGGTTGTGACGGGGCTGAGAGTCGGGATATAGTCACCGAAGTTGCCAAATCCATCGGCACCGTTGCGACGAAGATACAACGCAACACCTACGATGGCGACTACCGCAGCTGCGAGTAACCCGAGCCCCATTGGTGATAGCAGTCCGCTGCCCTGAGCAAAGTCGAGCACTACCGAGAAAGATTGCGGCTCGGCGGTTTGGGTCGTGCCATCGGTGGTGATGTTGTTTTGGAGCGCCACAGGGCGACTATATGTTTTACCGCCCGCTACATAGCTTACAGTGTGACTTCCGGGCGTAAGGTTACTGAACGTTGCAATCCCCTTCTTGTCAGTGGTTGCGGTTTGCGGGGTAGAGTGGATACTCACCTTCTTATTAGCAAGTGGTTTGTTGTTCTTATCGAAGAATCCAACTTTAACTGACAAGCCTTTGGTAGTAAAGCTAGCAACGGCAGTTTGGAGGGTTTTTCCGTTACTGCTCTTGCTTGTTACCTGGTAGTAATACGTTTGGCCGGGTATGAGCATTGCGGGGTCCAATACCACGATATGTGATGTCGCAAGCTCGCTCCAAGGCGTTTGAACCGACAGATTCTCGGCATCAAGTCCATAACGAACATAGACTTGTGTCGGTGATTTACTCGAGATACTAAGATTAGCGAGGGTAAACTGAACATCCTGACGATCGACTGTGGTGGCTATATCGGCATTAGCTGCCGTGACGGGAGTAGGCGTGGTGGGGATTGCAGGCGCAGTGGTGCCTCCCGAGGATGTTTTAGTAGTCGTAGTTGTCGTGGGGGTTGGGGTTGGTGTAGGAGTTGGAGTTGGTGTGGGTGTGACACAATTCGGGGGTGTGCCCGTCTGGCCCGATGGACAGGTCTGAACCGGAGACGTAAGCGTAATGGTTGCACCCGTAAGTGCAGGGTTCGTAGCCGTTGAGTTCACTGATTCAGCAGCGTTACTACCGGTCAAAGAAAGTGAGCTGGTACCGCTTCCGGCGATTGCCTTAAAGGTTACGGTGGCTATGTACGCGTCGGTACTGACATTTGCACCTGTTCCAAGAATACCACTGGTAAAATGTAGCGAATTCGCCGTGGTCGTCACACCACCAATAAATGAAGTCGTAAATGGTGACCCAGCAGCGCTGATGCTTTGGTAACTCAACTTCGCCGCATCGTACGTAATATAAACGTCGACAGCGTTGACACCTGTTCCGGGATTGATTCGAACATCAGTCGTAAAATTATTTCCATTTAGAACACTGGCGGTTGCCGGTGTAAGATAAATCGTCCCCGTAGCAGCCTGAACCCTCCCTGCAAATAATGACACACTCAGTAAAAGTGCGGCTGTTAGCAGTAATCCCACCCTGTTAAAAGCACGGCTTATAGTCATTGTGTTCCCTATAGTTCCCTTCGTGGCCTTGTTTGCAATCATGGTATGTATGGTTTTGCTCACTTACATTTGGAGATTATTTAATAATCCCTCTTATGGTTAAGGATTATAACAGTCGGTATGTATTACACAATGTTTTTTTAAGGATATGTGACAAAAATTACAAAGCAAACATTAACTTATGGTGTAGCTCGCATTGAGCTTCGCTTGGCAGACATCATCGTTCGGAGGCGCTGCTCGCGCGATACCCGATGTTGGGTCGAACGTCACATCAGCCTGACCAGTACCAATAACCAGGAAAGTAACCGTACCAACCAATTGGTCACCCGTAACTGATCCGGCGAGAATGCCAACAGCAATATTTACGGCCCCACTTCCACCCGTGTTTTGGATAGTCGTCGTAAAGCCACTCCCCGTTGTCGATGATGACTGATACTGCAACATTCCGGCTGGATACGTTAAATCGACACCGACAGAATTCACCGGAGTTGTTAAGCTATCTTCACGAATAGTAACAACGACGGTATCGCCAACAATGTGGGCTCCCTGAGACGGCGTAAGATATAATTTTATAACACTGGTACTGACGGCTGTTGACTGCTGTAATCGTCGCGCAAATCTGCTCACGGTAACGTTCCTTTCATCTCACTGTTATCTGCGAGTATAAGCACAAGCTACATTTATTACAATTCGTACGGCAGAATATCACAAAGTTAGTGTGCTTCGGCAGCAGCGATTTCGGCATCCCCACCGAACAAGCGAGGCCTGAGCATGCTGGCACGTGCAAAGATAACATGCAGGTGGAAGGATAATAAAAGCAAGAGCAGTGCGGCGGCGCACACTGCAATCCCCGACATATCGTTCTGGTGCACGCTTTCTACACCGGTATTATTGAGTAGGATTGCGAACGGTAAGAGCATACTTACGAATGCGGCGGCATAGAATGCCCAGCCTACTAAAGCTAATACTCTCAGCCACAATCGAGCAAAAAGCTCGCCCCAAAGGGCCAAACGGCCACTGCGGCCACCGACTGCCTCATGCATAAAGCTCGTAGTATTACGAAACAGTGAGCCCACGACTTGTAGTACCGTAAAAACAGCCATTCCGGCAGCAATTGCTACTCCTCCTACCAACATATAGTAAGCAATGGGACTGGCCAGCAGCACTTTTTGCCATGACATGAATCCCCCTGAGTTTTGAGAGATAAAGTCTTGCAATCCATACGAACCGAACAAATTGTCATATAACATCTGGCTATCGCTAATGTATAGCCATGCTGTGTAGCCTAAAATTCCTAACGTCGTGAGTAATACCAGTGAGCCGCTCATGAATGATGGCCTGAGCAACAGACGAAAGAGGGGTTGCTGATTCATTACTGCTATTGTACCGCACGCTAGCGCCTAACAATTTAGGTGTGCTAAATGTCACACACTCTTAGTATGTATTATCGCTCGCTCGGCTATGGTGCAGCTAGGATTTCTATGAGCGAGAGGTTCCACATGTCAGCAGTTGGCGCTGTGTCATTTAAGGTAACCTGCGTCCCTGCGGATGGCGTAGTTGTTGTTTGCCTTTGGACCCAGAACGTGTCACCCACCGAAGCAAGGTACTGATCGACGAGTGTTTGCCCTGTTCCTACCGTACGGGATGTGGCATTTGACCAGTCATTACCCACACCCCAGATCCATGATCCAGCGCGCGTGGTAGTCAGCGTTGCGGTAGGCGCCCCAGAGGACGCATTCGCCGACTTGACGGCACCAACTGTCGAATCGGCACCGCTAAAGGCAGCGACTGTTATAGAGCCTACCCATGAGCCGTTTCCCCGAGTAGCGGAAATAATCGCATTGGTCAGCGAGGATGTGGAGTAAGCCGTCCAGATCTCTGCCGTACCAGCTTGGGTGTTTGTTCGCTGTCGAAGCGTCCAGATCAGACCTGCGCCTGTCACCGTCGAAAAGCTTTGGGAACCTGTCGTACCCGGTCCATCTGAGCTTAGGAATGCAACCAGTAGTTCATTCCCGCCGGCTGTTGTAAGCGCCGGGCTAGAAATTGACGATGAGCTCGATGTTTGATGCGTAGTCACCTGCTTATCAAAAGTAATGGCTGTGCCCTGAACGGGCGTGGTGGCTGTTGCCGTGTTCGATACCGCACTCGTATTACCCGCAGCATCATTTGCGACCACCGTATAGCTATAGGTTGTATTCGGTGCAACAGTAGTATCTGCGTAGTTTGTAGCGCTCACCGTCACGAGTACATTACCATCGCGCTTAATTGTGTAGCTTACAACTCCTACATTATCGCTGGAAGCTGTCCAGGTTACATTAATTTGCCGTGAACCCACAGCGGTTGCCGTAAGGTTAGTCGGGGAATCAGGTACTGTCGTGTCAGCGGTAGCTGTTGCCGCTACCTCGTTAGAAGGAGGACTCGTATTGCCAGCTGCATCTTCGGCCTTGATCTGGTAGTAGTAGGTGCCGGCAATTAAACCACTGTCAGTAAAGGTGGTTGTAGTGACTCTGCCGACCTGATTCCCCGCTGAAGCAGTAAAGTTAGGCGTCGTCGAACGGTAGACAACATAACTTGCCACACCGATGTTGTCGGTACTTGCTGTCCAGTTGAGCGTAACTTTGCCTACAGCGCCATTTGCGACCACATCAGCGGGAGCAGTCGGTGCGATGGCATCTTCAAATGGTGCGGGGAATCGTACCATTGCAGCGATCGATGGCACACCCTGGGTATTAACAATAGACAACATATAGTATCCGGGAGGCGCATAGTTGCCGTTTTGGGGCATTTGGATGTTGAGGCCACCTGGCGTTTGCGTAAAACTCAGAGAGAGGGCTCGGGCATTTTGATCAAACGAATGCGTAACAGAGCCCGTGCGAATCAATGAAACCGACGCGACAGATGAGCCGTCTGGGGTACCGACAAACGTTGAAGTATTGTATTGAACGGTTGTGGGCGCCGAACTGATAGTTGGTCGCGCACCCTTAAACAGATACGAGGGGGAGTACATTTGATAGTCCTGGTGGTCGGGCACATTCGCATCACCGCCACCGCCCGAAACAAATACTCGGCCGTCGGGCAATAAGACTGCGGTTGAGTGATAGAGGCGAGGGACGCTCATGGAAGCCACGGTCGACCAAGTGCCGGTAGCAGGGGTCCAAATCTCGGCCGGGAGTACCCCATTTGCGTCATTGTAGCCTGATTTTTCGGTATCACCGCCCGTGGCAAGCACCGTACCATCAGGGAGGTTTGTCAGGTTCAGGAAACTGCGAGGGTACTGCATAGAACCTGTGGGCTGCCACGTCGCATTTGGTTGGTTCATATCAAGCGTAAAGGCAGTTTTAGCAGATGGGCCAGAATTGCCGCTATCCGCTGCCGAACCGGCTTTCATAAATTTACCCGGAGCATAGTTGACGATGCTGCTACCGTCTATGATTCTGCTGTCGACCGTTGTCCATGTTTGAGTTGCTACATTCAAAACTTTTGTTTGCGTTGGAACTTCAGATGCACCTGCCCAGAGCACTCGGCCGTCAGGCAATTGGTAAGTAAATGGATAGTAGGGCTGGTCTTGACTTGCACTTGGCATATCTGTCCAGGTGTTTGATTGCGGCGTGTATATTTCTGGAATGAGGATGTTATTTGAGCCGACATCAGAGCCTGCAGTAACTAAAACTCGCCCGTCGCCCAGGGTTGTACCTGTAGCATACCAACGCTTGTGGTTCATTGGTGCGAGTGTCTGCCAGGTCTCGGTGGTTGAGTTGAAAGCAGTAACTGTTGCGATACCGCCCCCGGTAGATGTAGAGGTCCCGCCGACTACCAAAATTCGACCGTCGGCCAATACTGCTTGGCCAGCACAGAACAGATCTGCCGCCGCATTAGGCACTTGCGTAACGCCTCCATCGGCAGGATTGAGCAAGTATTGTTGGCCGCCTTGGCTGAAGTCGCCTTGGAACGTCAGAACTTTTCCGGTTGGAGTTAGCGCTGCATGGATCGAAATTTCGGGCCATGCTACTGGCGCCGCCCATTGCCCAACCACATTGAGATTGTTGCCGGTATTAGACACTGTAACGGTGACATTCGTAGCAGATCCGCTATTACCAGCTGCGTCACGTGCCGTGGCTGTCAAGATATGTGCGCCATCGGCAACACCTGTCGTGTTCCAGCTGATCGAATATGGCGCGGCAGTGTCTTCTGCACCCAAAATTGCACCATCAAGTTTGAACTGCACGCCCGCTACCCCAACATTATCTGCGGCAGTGGCCGTCACATTCAGCGTACCAGTAACCGTAGCATTATTGACGGGGTTAGTGATACTTACACTCGGAGGTGTTGTGTCTGCTGCTGGCGCAAGCGTAGTGAAGGTGTTGTCGGCAGAAACAGCCGAGTTTGCTGATGCATCGGTTGATTTAACGCGGTAATGATATGTCGTAGAAGCAGCCAAACCTGTCAAGGACTGCGAATGTGCCATCAAACGGTTTGTATCAAGTGTTGTATTCGCACCATATGCAGTATCAAGGCCATACTCTACCTGGGATGTAGCGGGTTCGTCGGTATTCCAATTGATCGTTGCGTTTGTTTGCGTAATAGCAGAAGCGTTTATAGCGGTGATTGCAGGTGGAGTAGTATCCGCAGCGGGTGTATTAACGGTTACCAGGTTGGAATCGGCCGAAACGTTATTAGAAGGATCGTACGCCCGCACGGTATAGGCGTACTGGGTCGAGGCCGAAACGGTCGTATCGTTAAACGTCGTAGCTGTAGTAGTTACTCCTACTTGCACACCATCACGAATCAGGCGATAGCCGGTAACACCAACGTTGTCAGTGCTGGCTGTCCAACTTAAATTAACTTGGTTTGGACTAACGGCGTTGGCGTTGAGATTTGCAGGTGCACTTGGTGGCGTCGTATCAGGAGCCGGTGGTGTGCCCGATAAAATCTCGATTGCTGCAAAATTGAATTTATCCGTAGTAGGAGCAGTATCGTTCATAGTCACAGACGTGCCGGCATTGGTCGTTAATGCTGTTTGATTCTGTAGCCAGTATGTATCACCCACCGGGGCGAGATATTCATCAAACTTCGTCTGGCCTGCGCCTACTGTACGAGCAGTCGCATTGGACCAGTCCGTGCCGACCGCCCACACCCACGAGCTTGCTCGAGTAGTAGTCAAGCTAACAGTAGGAGCACCGGTAGCTGCACTGTTGCCAGCAACTGCACCATCGACTGAGGTGTCAGCGCCCTTAAAGGCCACGACATCCAGCATATTGACGTATGTCCCGCTGGCACGCGTTGCCTTTACGGTCACATTCGTGAGAATATTTGGAGCTGCTGCTTCCCATATTTCGGCGGTACCGGCTTGCGTGTTTGCTCGTTGTCGTAGCTTCCATATAAGTCCCGAAGTTGTTACCGAACTAAAACTCGCCGAACCGCTGCTGCCGGGACCATCTCCAGAGATAAATGCTACCAGCAAGTCGTTTGCTTGCGTCGTAGAGAAAGCCGCCGTGGTGATGCTTGTCGCTCGGGCAGATGGATGGGTTTTAACGGAGACATCCACTGCCAAACCCGCTGCACTTGCCTGCTCCCCGCCATAGGGAGCGGCAACCCCCACTAGCAATACACAAATCCCGATAAAAGATAGTACCACCCGTTTTAATGCAGCTCTACGCATTCTAAGTCTCCCTCGATACTTTATCTGTGCCTAGATTCGCACATGCCATACGCATTTGTAAACAATATTGCTTACTGAGTGTCAAATATCACACTACGCGCAGTAAGCTACTTTAGTGAAACTGGCGACTGAGGGACGTACTTCTGGGGAAGATGTACAATCATCGACTTTTTAGCAAGATTATTGACTATTTTTTAGGGGTGGCGGTGCGTATCGTGTAAATTTTACTGCCGAGTGCGGCCGCGATACATGCCAGGCCAGCCCACAAGCTAAATAATTGTAAATCATGGAAGAGACTGCGGGCAATTTGCGCAACCGCTTTTTGCTCTACCGGCGTAGAACCACCGACATAAATGAATGATGGAGCCTCTAGCATCACCGCCAGAAGGAGCGCGATGACACCGACAACTATCAGGATGCGTCGCAACGTCTTGAGGTGATGTACCGACGCCACGACCGCAAGCACCAGTAGCACGACAACCAAGGCAATGAGGCCGATAAGCAACTTTTGAAATAACTGATAGTAGGCTGCTGCTTTGTCTATTATCCCGCCTTTTAAGTCCAGTTTTGCCGCCGCCGGATCAATGGTCAACTGACTCGCAACAGGCGCGAGTTCGGTTTGTTTCAACTGCTCGATCACGGTCGTTATGATCGGGCTCAGATCGAGTGTCACCGCTTGAGGTTTGCTGGATGTGAGCTGCGTAACGAGTGCTTGATGCGCTGTTATGTTAGTTTGTTTCCAGACATTGGCAAACTGCGGGGCACGGACAATCTGTAGCACGGCGGTGTAGACTTTTGCCTTTACTAGGGGCTGCAGTTGTTCGGGTGTCTTACCCACTATTACATCAGGCGGCAAAAGTGTATTGGCAGTTTCTATTATCGGGGCTGACTTTACTATCTGCTGACTGGCTTGTTCGGCTACGAAATATTGAATTTCGGGTTTTTCGGCGAGCGGTCCGACAATACTATTATAGGTGGTGCTATTAGTCAGTGTATGGTTAAGCCAGACAAGCAACACGCTCGTAAAAAGTAAACTGACCGCCATGGTGCCACACAACGAAGCGAAAACCGTGCGCACATGGTGATGTCGCGCGCCCGTTACAATTAAAGTTTTAGGCATAAGCATATTAAATCACGACTGGCTCAAAAATAAGACTTCTTCTCGGACCAGACGAACGCAAAGGCTCCCACTACAAATCCCAGCCAGTACGTTGCAAGGCGATAGACGATCGCTGCGGCTACCGCAGTCGGTACCGCCAGGCCAAACGCTACTAGCCCCGCCACCAGTCCTGCTTCGGCTCCACCCAGCCCTCCGGGCGACGGAATAGCAGCCCCCACACTCACTCCAATACCTAAAATAACAATTGCCGCTGCTAGGGTAATGCTGCCGTGCAGTGCGGTCACCGATGCCCACAAACACGTGGCGTGGAGCATGGTCAGCGTCATGGAAAACAACAAAGCAAGGCCAACTTTTAGCTTCTGGTGTCGATAGGCGCCCAGCTTTGCGGCGGTGTCGCCTATAACTGTCTGTAAGCGGCGGCGAAATTTAAGGTACCCGACGATACCCAGCGCGATAATGACCGTTACGACAGTAGCGACTATCCCTATTTGGCTGCCGATATGTACGCCAAGATGTAAATTCTTGTACGTTGCCGGTGCGACTATAAGGATAGCGAGCAGCAACACAAAGTGACCTGCCGTTCCCAGCACGTTATTGAGCGTTACTACCGCTAAGGCCGAGGCAGGGGTGCACTTTTGTTTTCGAAGATAAAAATAACTAACTCCCAATGCCCCGATACCGGCCGGCAACAAACGGTTTGCAAAGCTACTACCGTACTGAACGATCGTGGTTCGCACGAGCGGCAAATGACGTGGTGCCAGTAAGCGGTATATACATACGCTCATAATGCTCGTGCCCATGTAGCAGACTGCACCAAATATTATCCAGCCACGCTCAGCCTGCTCGACAAGGCTCAGACTGTGCCTAAAACTACCGAGCTGCGGGATGATCACATACAGCAGCAAGACGAGCGCCAGCACGATCACGAGTTGCTTTGGCTGGATACGAATGATCAACGTCGGTTTTTTGGTCGTCGAGGCTTGCGACATAGTACGCTCCAGTATGCGCGAAATGCCCTAGGACCACAATAAGCACAAGCCTTACAATATTATTATTTACTTGTAACAAGCAACTATGTTAATCTGGACCTATGGAGAAAGATCTCGACCAACTAGAGCAGGTTATGAGCCAACTGCACCGCGGCATGTCTCGTCATAAGTCTTGGGAACACGTCGCCGCACAGGCAGGTGTAAACCTTGACCGAACGAGTGCTATTATTTTGCAGCTGCTGGCCATGCCAGAGTACGAACACTGCAGGTTGCATCAGATTGCCGAAAAGCTCGGTATTGAAGCACCTTCTGTGACACGCAAGGCCCAACTGCTCGAACAAGTCGGACTACTGAAAAAAAGCATCGACAAAAAAGATGCCCGCTCCTACCACTTGCAACCAACCAAAAAAGGTCGCGAAGTCGCCGACCGGTTGCGTGAGGCAAAGCGATCGACACTCAAGACGACGCTCAAAAATTGGTCAAGCGAGGACCGCAAAGCATTCATCGGATTACTCCAAAAGTTTGCCGACAGCACTGCCGCCCTCCAGGTCGCCCAACAAAAAGACATCATCACCAAATAAATAGTAGTAAGGAACATAGTATGCCTAAACCCTCTCAGGAAATGCCCGAAAAAATCGGTGGTCGTACCCATGCCGAAATTAAATACATCATGACAGCCCTGATGATCGCCATGCTGCTAGCTGCGCTCGACCAGTCCATTGTGGCAACTGCCCTGCCCCGTATCGCTAGTGATTTGCATGGACTCACCAAACTATCATGGGTCGCCACCTCATACCTTATTACCAGTGCCATCGTGACGCCCATTTACGGCAAGTTGGGCGACATGTTCGGCCGTAAAAAGATTTTCCAGATTGCCATCGCTATCTTTCTACTTGGCTCGGTGTTAGCCGGCCTGAGCCAGACTATGAACCAGCTCGTATTCTTCCGCGCCTTGCAGGGTGTGGGGGCCGGTGGGCTCATGAGCCTCGTACTGGCGATCATCGGCGATGTTATTCCACCCCGCTACCGTGGGCGCTATCAGGGGTACTTTGGCGCCGTTTTTGGCCTGTCGAGTATCGGGGGCCCTGTTTTGGGCGGGCTGTTTACCGAGCATCTGACGTGGCGCTGGATTTTCTATATCAACTTGCCCCTCGGAGCACTCGCCATGTATCTGGTATCGACTCGTTTGCATCTGCCCGTAAAGACACACAAACATAGAGTAGATTATGCTGGTGCCGGATTATTGTCGGCAAGCGTCATGAGCCTTATCTTGCTTTCAGTATGGGCTGGCATCGACTACGCCTGGGGCTCGATAGAAATTCTTAGCCTCGCGGCTTCGACTGTCATTTTTGGACTGTTATTTATCTGGCGCGAACTTCGTGCCGCCGAACCTATCATCCCACTCAAATTGTTCAAGAACGATATCATGGCTGTTTCCACAATCTTGTCGTTCATCACCGGCATCGCTATGTTTGCCAGCATTCTCTACATCCCCCTCTACCAGCAGATAGTCCGCGGACTTTCACCAACCAAATCAGGGCTTCTCATGTTGCCCATGGTAGCGGGAATGTTCCTAGCATCAATGCTTTCCGGACAGCTCATCACCCGCACCGGTCGCTACCGTATCTTCCCGATCATTGGTACATTGCTACTCGCGCTTGGTCTGTGGCTGTTTAGCCACCTGGGCATCGGCACCAGCTACGTCTTGCTGTCGCTCTGGATGCTCGTAATTGGTCTCGGTTTAGGGCAATTATTCCAAGTACCGACCCTGGCTGTCCAGAACGCCACACCCCGTGAGAACTTGGGTACCGCAACATCAACCGTGACATTCTTCCGTAGTATCGGTAGTGCCCTCGGTGGCGCGATCTTCGGTTCCATTTTGATCTCACGACTGACTCATCACTTGCAAGAGACTTTGCCCGGTGCTGCGGGGGCTAAGGTTGCCAGCGGTCTATCGGGCGGGCTGGAGCAATTGAAGCATCTACCAGCTAGTGTCCGCGATAATGTCTTGACTGCTTACGTGCAATCGTTCCACGACATGTTCCTGCTGGCCGTGCCAATCGCCCTGCTTGCATTCCTGATAGCGCTCCGCTTACGCGAAGCACCGCTCCGCGATACGCACGAGCCACATCCACCAGTCGTCGAATAGGTTAACGGCCGAGGAAGCGTGACCAAATAATTTTGGCCTTCACGCTGCCTTGGCTCAACCAACCAAAGCTCCGGCTATCGCTGCTGGCGCTCGGGTTATCGCCCAGCACGTACACTTCACCTGGCCGCACGTCGGCGACCCGTTTGATTTTCTCGAGACCGTCGTGCTCGACCATTACGACATCGCCCACTTGCACATCGGCAACATTAGTCGAGCCAACGACAATTTCACCCTGCCGGAAAGTGGGGAGCATACTAGCCCCAACGACGCGGCGCAGGAGGAGTTTAGGCTTGTTTGGTTTCTTGAAAAATTGTGGCAATTTCATTAATCTGGTCGATCAGCTTTTTGCCTTCTTCAGGCTCACTGTGGTGTTTGCACTCGCTGGCTTGTTTGATTGCTTTCCAGAATTTGTCGTGCAAATCAGGGTATTTCTCAACATGTTCCGGCTTAAAGTAGTCGGCCCATAGTACCATCAGGTGGTGCTTTACGAGTTCAGCACGTTCTTCTTTGATAAATAGTGCTCGGGCACGGTTGTCAGCATCGAAATCAGCCATTTTGGTCTGAATTGCATAGACACTCTTGGCTTCGATAAGCGCTTGCTGAGGGTCGTACACCCCGCACGGTAAGTCGCAGTGCGCGTAGACTGGTTTAATCGAGAACAATTTCATAAGGTAATACCCTCCTTTACTTAGCTTACTTCAGTATAACTTAGCTACTGTTCTTTGCGCCATTTGGCGATTTCGGCGTGATGACCGTTTAGGAGTACCTCGGGTACGGGCATGCCACGAAAGTCCGCTGGGCGAGTGTACTGAGGAAATTCGATGTTCTCGTCGTCCTCTTGGAACGATTCAATCTCGGCACTCATTTCTCCACCAAGCACGCCGGGCAGTAGCCGTACGACGCTATCAATGAGAACCATGGCCGGCAGTTCCCCGCCGGTCAGCACGTAGTTACCGATGCAAAACTGCTCGTCGACCCATTTGGTCACCCGTTCGTCGTAGCCCTCGTAGCGCGGACAGACGATGATCATACCGGTTTCCTCGGACGCAATGCGCTTGGCTGTCGATTGCTTGTATAGTGTGCCGCGAGGGGTTGGCAAATACACTTTAGCAGTTGGATCGTTGGCTTTGGCTTTCTCGATAGCGGCTGCTAATGGCTCTACCATGAGTAACATGCCATCACCCCCACCGTAAGGCGTGTCGTCGACCTGATTGCGGGGGCCCAGACCAAATTCACGCAGGTTTATAAACTCATACTGTGCCAGGTTTTTGTCGGCAGCTTTCCAGAGCATGCTGTTGCCCAACACACCGGTAAACATGTCCGGAAACAGTGTAATTACTTGTATTTTCATTGATAATATTATATCACAACCAAAAAGAGTCCCTTTCGGGACTCGTTTTGTCACATAAAGCTCCCAACAGGGTTACCCCTATTGGCTCGCATGAGCTCGTAACGTTTTTGTTTTGAATGAAATGTTCGTCTTTTAGACTAATGCTTACTATACATCAAGATCATCGAGTTCTTCAAGTTCTTTTCGTGTTTTACTTACAACGTCGCTTTCTTGCTCGTGTGAGACCGACAGTACTTCTTCGTCCTCGTCACTTGATTTAGCTGCTGGCGCGGGCGCAGCTGAGTCGTCACGCGTAGAGGTGCTGTGGTCGTCACTGCCGTTACTGTAGCCACCGACACCATTGTCGACGATTTTAAGGTTATAACGAGCATCGTTTTTGGTGCCTAGCGCCCGAAGTAAAGTCCGTAAGCTCTGTGCGGTCGCTCCGCGTTTACCGATTACCCGGCCGAGATCTTCTGGATCTACCGTTAGCTCAAGCAACACACCTTTTTCGTCAATGCGACGCTCTACTTGTACGGCATCAGGATTGCTCACCAGGGATTTAACGACGAATTCTACAAATTGCTGGTCGATACTGTTGTTCATGTTGGACCGTCCTCCCAATAGTTACTGATGATAGGC
>JBDSPW010000016.1:0-9699 GCA_039930145.1 Saccharimonadales bacterium (SeqCode)
TGCTTTTCTTCTTGTACAAAGTCAGGACGGCGACCGCGACGATTGTCTCGTCCTGGACCGCGTTGTTGTCCTGCTGCGGGTGCTTGGGTTTGTGGTCCAGCCATATTAGAACTCCAGTCCTGCGTTACGAGCAGCATCTGCCAAAGCCTTGACGCGGCCATGGTAGAGCTTGCCATTTCGGTCAAATACTACTGCTTTAATTTTGGCAGTCTTTGCTTTACCAGCAATTTCGGTGCCAATTGCAGCTGCTTTTTCGGTCATTGTGCCTTTAGCAGTCTTGCTACCGACAGTCGATGCCTGAGCAATTGTTGTGTGAGCGGTGTCATCGATCAGCTGTGCACTCACGTGCAAGTTACTGATGTGTACGCTCAGGCGTGGACGCTCGGCGGTACCAGAGACGACAGCGCGAATACGCTTCTTGCGAAGTGTGCGGTTCTTGAGTTTGTCAGTTAGTCGTGTCATATGGTTACCTATTTGTCCTTACCTGATTTACCGCTCTTGCGGATAATGCGTTCACCCTCGTACTTAATTCCTTTACCCTTGTAAGGTTCTGGCTTTTTAAGTGCGCGAATTTCGGCTGCTACCTGGCCAACTTGCTGCTTGCTAATACCACTGACGGTGACAGTGTTTTGCTCGATAGTAGCAGTGATTCCAGTAGGCAATTTATAAATAACATCATGAGAGAAACCTAAGTTAAACTTAAGGTCACTTCCCTGCATCGCAACACGGAAACCAACACCGTTGATCTCAAGCTTTTTAGAAAAGCCCTGTGTTACACCTTGCACCATGTTGTTGACGAGTGAGCGCATCAGACCGTGCTTCGCGCGGTTGGGTGCTTCGTCGTCAACGCGGGTAACGAGGATTTGATTGTCTTCTTGCTTCACGGTAATGCCAGGCATGGTGAATTGTGACAATGTTCCCTTCGAACCCGCAACGGTGATGTTGGCAGGGTCGACAGTGATTGTCACACCAGACGGCAAAGCGATTGGCTGTTTTCCTATACGACTCATATTATTTCCTTATTAATTACTTTCTAACTCGATATCATTGTCAAACTCGTACAATCCGACAATTCTTTTAAGTTCTGTATAAAATTCCTTGCGGACACCAGATGCGGTGCTTATAGCATCAGCACGTTGCACGTACATATTCGCATCATTCAAGGCACGTTCCTGACGAGCATCTTGCTCGGTGAATTCTGCCTGCGAAGTCAGTGTCTCGAAAGTCATTCTAGTAAACCTTACAAATTAATTCACCACCGACATGTTCGGTCTTGGCTTTGTCGCCGGTCATCATACCTTTACTGGTACTAACGATGACGATACCACGACCACGCTTAACAACTGGAATTTCCTTGGCGTTGACGTAGTAACGACGGCCCGGCTTAGAAAGTCGGACGATTTCGGTAATACGAGCGTTGGTGTTTTCACCGTTAATGACGATGTTCATTGTTTTGCCCACTTCAGCATCAGCAACCGATACTCGGTCGATAAAGTTGTTGTCTTTGAGCAATCGAGCAACTGCTTCTTTGGCGTTGCTGTGTGGCAAGTTAATCTCGTTTTTACGGACGAGGATTGCGTTGCGGATACGAGTTAACATATCTGCGATTGGGTCAGTACTTGTAACACTCATATCTACCAACTCGCTTTCGTTACGCCAGGGATTTCACCCTTTGATGCGTGTTCGCGGAAACTAATACGGCTGAGGCCAAACTGGCGCATGTAGCCATGGGGACGACCGGTTTCGATACAACGGTTCTTCCAACGCGTAGGAGAAGAGTTGAGTGGCAATTTTGCCAAACCTTCGAGGTCGCCGAGCTCCTTGAGTTCAGCACGCTTTGCGGCGTACTTTAGGATCATTTTCTGGCGCTTTAAGTCGCGTACAACAATAGATTTCTTAGCCATTACTTGGACTCCTTTCCTTGTCGGGCTGGGCCCTCTGGCTTTTCAAACGGCATACCGAATTTTTCGAGCAGCACTCGGGTGTGAGCTTGTTCTTCGCTCTTCATGACGAACACAAATTGCATACCGTGGGGGGTGGTTGTTTCTTCGAATGTCAGCTCAGGAAATACCGATTGATCGGTCATACCGAGGCTGAAGTTGCCTTGACGATCAAAAGCTTTGGCGCTAACACCGTGAAAGTCACGTAGACGAGGTAAAACAACGTTAATCAGGCGGTCCATGAACTCGTACATCTTATCGCCACGGAGGGTGACTTTCAGGCCAATCATGTTACCTTCTCGCAACTTGAAGCCTGCAATGGACGTTTTGGCAATAGTCTCGACAGGTTGCTGGCCAGTAATTTTGCGAAGCGTGTTAGTAGCGGTTGCGATGATCTTTTTGTCGTCTTTGGCGCGACCAAGGCCTACGTTGACAACAATCTTTTCCAATTTAGGGACACGGTTGACGTTACCGAGCTTGAGCTCTTTTAAGAGTTCGGCGGTAAACTTTTCGTTATATTCAGTGCGCAAACGAACATGAGTAGTGGCAGAAGCTTTGCTTGCTTTTACAGGTTTAGCTGCAGTTTTTGCAGTTTCTTTCGATGCTACCATTACTTGATCTCCTTTCCGCTTTTCTTAAATACACGTGTCTTGTTGCCGTCTTTGTCGATGTTATAGCCGATGCGCGATGGCTTCTTGCTGGTAGGTTCGACAATCGCTACTTTTGATACCCACATTGGCTTAGTAAGCTCGACGATTGCACCTTGGGGGTGAGCGCGGTTAGGTTTCATTGCTTTTTTGACAATGTTGATGCCTTCGACGGTCACCTTGTTTTCTTTGGGATGTGTCGCGACAATTTTGCCGGTCTTGCCCTTGTATTTACCAGCCAGGACAACAACAGTGTCACCTTTTTTTAAACGAATTTTAAAAATAGTCTTTTCCATAATTATAGTACCTCCGGTGCAAGGCTGATGATCTTGGCATAGCCTTGGTCGCGCAGCTCACGGGGAACTGGGCCAAAGATACGAGTAGCCTTAGGGGCTTTATCGTCGCCGATGATAACAGCTGCGTTGTCGTCGAAACGAATCGTCGAACCGTCCTTGCGCTTGATAGCGTCGCGGGTACGGACAACAACTGCTCGAACAACAGACTTTTTCTTAACAGTTCCCGTAGGGTTTGCCTGCTTTACGGTCGCGACGATAACGTCACCAACGCGGGCGTAGCGACGACGGGTGCCACCAAGGACACGGATGCACAAGATTTCCTTGGCGCCGCTGTTGTCGCAGACAATTAGTCGTGATTCTTGTTGGATCATACTAGATGGCTCCTTCTTCACGAATTGCGGGCTTTTCGATAATGCGGTCAAGCGTATAACGCTTGCGCGCACTCAAAGGACGAGTTTCGGTAATAGCAACTTTGTCGCCTGCCTGTGCTTCGTTCTTTTCATCGTGGGCCATGTACTTGCTGCTCACAGTGTACTGCTTGCGGTACTTCGGGTGTGTCTTACGGGTGTGGACCGTCACGACGATAGTCTTGTCAGCTTTAGCGGAACTGACAACACCAATAATTGTTTTAGCTGCCATTAGATGTTCTCCTTTGCGAGCTGATCACTCAGGACCGTTAACATGCGAGCAAGGTCTTTGCGTTTGCCGCGGATAAGGCGTACATTGCTGACTTCACCGACGTGTAAACGGCGCTTTAATTCTGCTATCTCTTCACGAAGTTTCGTGCTTTCGGTTGTAAGATCTGAAGTAGAGAGCTTACGGATATCTGCGATTTTCATGTTAAGACTCCTCTCTACTTAAGAACTTAGTTTTTACGGGTAATTTGTGGGCTGCGAGGCGCATTGCTTCGCGAGCGACTTCTTCTGATACTCCCTGCATTTCAAACAAGATAGTACCGGCGTGGACTTTAGCAACGAAGAATTCGGGGCTACCTTTACCGCTACCCATCTTTACGTCTTGTGGTTTGCGGGTGACGGCGATGTGCGGGAAAATACGGATCCAGATTTTGCCACCACGCTTGATGTAGCGGGTCATCGCCTGACGAGAAGCCTCGATCTGGCGGCTGGTAATGCGTTCGTTCCCTTGGGACTGCAAAGCGTAATCACCAAAGGCGATGTAGTTGCCGCTGGTAGCAACACCACGGATCTTGCCCTTGCGTATCTTTCGGAACTTGGTTCGTTTAGGCATTAACATACTAAGCTTCTCCCTTGTAAATCCAAACTTTCACACCGATGACACCAGCAGCAGTTTGTGCAGGTACATGAGCGTAATCTATGTTAGCGCGGATAGTGTGAAGTGGAACTGAGCCGGCAACTTCTTTTTCGCGGCGAGACATTTCTGCACCGTTCAAACGACCGGAGACCTGAATACGAACACCGAGTGCACCGGCACGCATAGTGCTGGCAGCCGTCATCTTAATGGCACGGCGGAAGCTCATGCGACGCTCCAGTTGGTGCGCGATGTTCTCGGCAACCAATTTAGCGTAGAGTTCTGGCTTCTTGATTTCTTCGATGTTAATACGGGTCGGTACTTTGTAGATTTTTTCGATTGCATCTTTTAGCTCTTGTGCACCCGAACCACCACGACCGATAACGACACCTGCTTTTGCAGTACTGATAGTAACGGTAACGAGGTTGGGCGAACGGCTGATTTCAACGCGGTTAATTGCACCACGAGAACCGAGCTTGTTGTGGATGTGGCGGCGAACAGCCAAGTCATCCTTGAGGTAAGCGGCATAGTTGCGCTTGTCGACGAACCATTTGCTGCGCCAGTCCTTGTTGACCTGAAGGCGCATGCTAATTGGGTTTACTTTTTGTCCCATTATTTTGCCTCCTTCTGTGCTGCTGCTTTTGCGGCGGGCTTCTTTACTTCGCGGGCTTCACCATCGACGATAACGGTAATGTGAGAGGTCTTGCGCTGGAAAGGTAATGCACGACCGTGAGCGGCAGGACGGTAACGCTTGAGGCGTGGGCCAGGCGTAACGTGGATGGTTGTGATCTGTAGAGTGCCGGGCTTGAGGTTGTGGTTGTGGTCAGCGTTAGCACGAGCACTCTCAATTGCTTTTAATACGGGTAGTGCGCTTCGGCGAGGAGTGTGGCTGAGGATTGTCAGAGCGTCTTCAACAGAGCGACCACGTACAAGTGCGACAACAACGCCGACTTTGCGTGGGCTCATGCGAATACCGCGAGCGACTGCTTTAACTGCCATTACTTCTTACCTTTCGCGAGCTTACCACCGTGAGTACGGAACTTACGGGTTGGAGAAAATTCTCCGAGTTTGTGACCAACCATGTTCTCGGTAACAAATACCGGGACATGGACTTTTCCGTTGTGCACAGCGATTGTTTTACCAACAAAATCAGGGGCGATAACGCTACCGCGAGCCCAAGTTTTGATAATGGTGCGGTCATCGCTACCAAGCGCGCCAACTTTCTTGGCAAGCTTGAAGTCGATAAATGGACCTTTCTTAAGAGAACGACTCATATCTACTTACCCCTTACTTTCTCTTCGCCTGGTGACGAGTTCTTACAATAAACTGACTGGTGTTCTTGCGGCGACGAGTCTTGAAACCAAGTGTCTTCTGGCCCCAAGGCGTACGAGGCGCTTTAGCCATACGGTGACGACCACCATCACCACCACCATGTGGGTGATCGACAGCGTTCATAACGACACCGCGGACAGATGGGCGCTTACCCATGTGGCGCGAACGACCGGCTTTACCGATCTTGATGTTCTGGTGTTGTTCGTTGCCGACAACACCAAGGCTTGCCATACATTCCATGTTAACGAGGCGGACTTCGCCAGAAGGCAAACGAACCTGTGCATATGCACCTTCTTTTGCCATCAGTTGCGCGCTGTTTCCAGCACTGCGAACCATTTGGGCGCCCTTGCCGGGTTGCATTTCGATACCATGAATGGTGCTACCAACAGGGATGTTCTTGAGGGGCAGGCGGTTGCCGGCTTCGATAGCGACTTCTTCGCCGCTCGAGATGGTCTTGCCGACGGTCATACCCTGAGAGGCGATAACGTAGTGGTAGGTACCGTTGGCTTCTTTGATACGAGCGATACGTGCGCTGCGGTTTGGGTCGTATTCGATGTGCTCGATAACAGCTTCGGTGCCAACTGGCAGGTTGAAGTTAACAAGACGGTAGAATTTGCGAGCACCACCGCCCTTATGGCGCGTAGTGATACGTCCTTGGTTGTTACGGCCGCTAACGCGACGCTTAGGAACCAGCAACGAGCGCAATGGCTTGCGTGTCGTAATAGTGCTGGTGTCCTGGCTGGTCATGCCACGACGGCCGGGAGTAGTTGGATTGTAAGCTTTAACTGCCATTACTTCTTCTCCTTCTTGTCGGCTTTTTCAGCCTTCTTCGCTGCCTTCTCGGTAGCCTTAACTTCTGCGGCGTCAGCTTCTTCAGCGGCGTCAAAGAAAGGCAATGAGCTATCCTTGGCGAGCGTTACGTATGCTTTCTTGATGTCGTTGCGGTGTCCTTTAGAAACACGACGGCCACCTTTGCTCACAACACGAGCGGCTTTACCGTCAATGTTAGCGATGTTCACCTTGATTACTTCGACATCGAACTGGGCAGTAACGGCACGAGCAACGCTGTGCTTGTTAACGTCGCCATCAACATCAAATACGTAAACGTTACTACGGCTTAGGCCATAGCTCTTTTCGCTCAGACGAGGCTTCAATACGATAGATTTGTCCATTATTTTGCCTCCTTCGCAGTAGTCGCAGCAAGCCAAGCAGTTGCAGACTTAAGTGCGTCAGCCGTAAATACGACGTGATCTGCGTTCATAACATCGAACACGTTTAGGTAGGTAGCTTGGACGACTTTTACGTCTTGCAGGTTGTTTGATGCCCGGTCGAGGTCGGTTGACTTGTTTTCAACGACGAGCAGTGTACGGCGGTTTGCGCCAACTTTTTCAAACAGTTTTGCAAGTTCTGCAGTCTTAACAACTTTGATGTCTTCGATAACAACAACTTTTTTAGCTTCGGCAGACAGGCTTAGTGCTTGGCGGATTGCCAGGCGCTTTGCTTTAACATTCATAGATTTGGTGTAGTTTTCTTCGCCAGTAGGTCCAAAAGCGATACCACCACCGCGCCAGATTGGGTTACGAGATGAACCAAAGCGTGCACGGCCAGTTCCCTTTTGCTTCCAAGGTTTCTTACCACCACCACTCACAAGACCACGGGTCTTGGTAACAGCAAAGTTACCGCGGCCGTTAGCCAGGTAGGTGTCATAGGCTTGCTTGAGTAGTTCGTGGTTCTTAGGCACGACTTCAAATACAGCCTTATCGAGCTTTGCGGCAGTAGTTGCCTTGGCGCCAGCTTTTGTATATGTAGATGCAGTAGCCATTATTTTGTCTCCTTCAGGATAACAATACCCTTGCGTGGACCAGGTACGGCACCAGTAACGCCAATAACACCGAGTTCGGTGTCAACGAGTGCGATCTTTAGGTTTTGGACAGTAACTTGTTCGTCGCCCATGTGTCCGGCCATTTTCTTACCCTTAAAAATGTGCTGCGGGTACATCGAACCAATAGAACCTGGTTGACGAGTGTTGCCCTTACCACCGTGCGTCTTGCGCTGTCGGTGGAAGTTGTGGCGCTTAATAGTACCGGCCCAACCTTTACCTTTGCTTGTGCCCGTTACGTCGACTTCGTCGCCAACTGAAAAGACCTCGGGATTGATGCTTTCACCAACCTTGAGGTCTTCTGTGATTTCGTCGACACGGAATTCGCGAATAATCTTTGGCATAGCCTTGGCAGCCTTAAAGTGACCGACTTGGGCTTTATTAATATTTTGCTTTTTTCCCTCTTCAAAACCAACCTGGATGGCAGTGTAGCCATCGGTCTCTACAGTTTTGACTTGCGTGATGACGCAAGGACTAGCGGAAAGCAGCGTAACAGCCTGCGTAGTACCGTCTTCTGCGATGGTACTTGTCATGCCGAGTTTTCTCGTAATGAGTGCTTTCATAGTATCCCTTATGGTTAGTCCGTTTCGATGCATGAGCATAAAAATGCTTGGTAGCTAGCGGTTTCTACCCCTGTTACAGGATGACCTCTCTAACACACCAAGTACGGAAATTTTATAATTACCATTACAGAGTAACATGCATCCGTTACTCCTGTCAATGTGTTGCAAATAATACTGCAGTATATTTTTACGCGAGGAGCTCGTTGGGCATAATATCTTCACAAAATGTCTTGAAAAATGCTAAGCCATCTTGTCCGATATTTTTGCAGCTTAGTAACAGTTCATCTTGCTGGGATAACTCGTAAATGCGCTCGGCCCGCAATACAGGTTCATAGAGAGGTAACTGATCTTTGTAGCTGTCAACGCGATAGCGAAAATAATCGTTGAGTTCCTCTTTTACTGCTCTCGGTCGTGTTTCACTGCCGAACATGATTGGCACATACCCAGCACGAAAGAGCCCGTTAATAAAGCGCGATAATTCAGCACGTCGGTGTTTGTCGCCGGGTGCTGAGAGAGCTGCAAATTCTCTCAAATGCGTTGATCTGACAATCGGAAAGTGTTCGCTGTATTCCTCAAAATACGCCATACTCACCTTTTTCGCATTGTAGCCATGACGACGAGCCTCGGTAAAAGCGCGAATACCATTCACAAAGCCTCTGTCTTGCTCTGCAAGAAGAATGTTGCCAAATTCCGTTGTAGCATGTTGTTCTGCGCCCTCTAGTCTGGGCAGTTCGTTTCTGAGACTCATATTAAGACATAATACGGCATAAAATGTATGATGGCAACCTGTGCTGTAACTACCCCTTAGTGGCCGATTGTGATGTAAACGCCGATTTGCGCCCAAAAACCGACGAACATTGCCAGCAGGAGCATCGCATACTCAATCTTGCGATCAATCTGGAAATGATCGTGCATCGCGAATAGTATGCCGACGATGAGCCCGACAGGGATTGGCACTTGCCAAGTGTCGCCGGCATCGACAAACCGAATCCACTGCGAACCCAGGATTAGATATAAAACAAGTTTGAGAAGATAGACACTATCGAGGCGCTGTGACTGGGGTACTGATGCTTTTTTGGATGATTTTTTTGTTTTAGCCATTAGCACTATTTAAGCACAATATTCTCGACGGGCATAGTTTGGGCAGAGAGTTCCTCGTAAGCGGCTACCAGTTCTGCTCCTATTTTATGACTTAGGGCGCGGACTTTTGGATGTAGCTGCGGCGCTGGAGTGATATATTCTCCTTCAATGCCCGCCTTCATGACTTTTGCGGCATATGCAGGTAAAAAGAACGGAATGTGCGGACTCGGGATACTGTACGTTTCATCTCTAAATTTATGTGCCGACTCGAGGTCTTCCTTGCCTAGCTCATGGGCAATTCCTTGATCGAAACGTGCTCGTCGCAAACCATGGGTTAACGAAGATAGGGCTACAGCATAGGCAGGATGGCTTAGTAGATTAAGACCCAGGCCTTGCTCGCATGGCTTTACATTTTTATTGATATTCACAAGGAACTACTTTAACACAAAACGCTAAAGTATACCAGTCCTCAATATATTCCAGTGACGCATGCGCACGGTATTCTCGGATTGTCGTAGAACGGGCGTAATCTGACTCGCCAGAAGACACCCTTCGGTGTGCTTGATGGCCCTCATCGTCCGATGTAATCCAAGAACATTTAAAATAGGCGTACTTGCAAAACAATCTTCTTGAGCTTCTTTTCGTAAAATATATCCAACAACTAGCGCCTCTCTTTTAGGCACAAACACCCCT
>JBDSPW010000017.1:0-9225 GCA_039930145.1 Saccharimonadales bacterium (SeqCode)
GTTTTTTTGACCGGGTGACAGGGGTTCCGAAAAGCCTTGTAGGACCATCCCGAGATATTGCTTGACCCCTGTGGCGGGAGTGCGCAGCTGGTGGGAGGCCAGTGCGATAAACTCGTCTTTGGTACGGTTAATACTCACCAATTGCTCGTTCTGTTTCTGCAATGCTTTGGCTTCTTCGCGACTAACTCGAGCTCGCACACGGGCAGCTTCGGCGTCGGCTTGGGCTTGTTTGATCTCAGTTAAATCTTGCAGGATGGTCACGATACCGATTACCTTGCCGTGAGAATCCTTCAGTGCCGATATCGAGGCCATGACTTTTGTGACGGCCTGCGTTTTAGGATGATAGTAAGCCAGATTGCCACGCCATGATCCCTTTTCGATTGCCTGCTGGCGGATCTTTAGTCGGTCATACTGCGGTAGCATCTGCAGTAATTGTTCACTATGTTTTCCGATCACTTGCTTTTCGGTGTAGCCGAATAGCTGCGTTGCCCCGCTGTTCCAACCGGTAACGATACCTTTGGTATCAAACGTAACGATGGCATCGGTGATGCTCGCCAGTATCAGTGACTGGTAGCGTAAAATCTCTTCGGTCTCTCGGCGCTCGGTGATATCCGAAAATGCTAAGACCGAGCCGTTAATATTACCATCATCATCCAGGATTGGTGCCGAGGCGTAACTAATAGGCAAGCGGATGCGTCGTTTCGTAACAAATTCGTCTTCGCCCGAGATTGCCTTGCCAGTTTTAATGACCGAAAGTAGCGTGCAATCCTCTATCGACATAGGTGTGCCATCGGGGTGCTCGTAGTGCACCAGATTGTGCAAATTTTTGCCCATAATTTCACGGGCAGTGTAGCCCAACATTTTCAGCGCGGCATCATTGACGTATGTCACCTGGGCGTTTTTATCGAGTGCGTAGACGCCAGCCCCCAGACTGTTCGTGATGGTCTCTACGAAAACAGATTGCTTCTTTAATGTTTCTTCGGCGCGTTTTCGAGCCGTGATGTCCACGACAACGCCGGGGAAATGTACGGCGTTTCCGGCTTCGTCAACTTCCATACGCCCACGGGCGATAACCCAGTGAATCGTGCCATCCGAACCAAAGGTGCGATACTCGTCATCGAACAGGCCTTTGCTACTGACTATTTTGTTGATGTGCCTCGTAATACGTTCCCGGTCGTCAGGATGAATAGCCGAGGTGAATGTTTCCAGCGGCATCCCTGCGGCAATTTCTGCTGGTTCGAAACCAAACATGTCTGCTAGATTTTTATCGCCGATGATTTTGTTATCTACGATGCTCCAGTGCCAACTACCTACTTTTCCAATAGCGAGTGCTTCATCTAGCTGATGCTCGATTTCTTTGAGACGTAGCTCGCTCAGTACTTCTTCCGTGACGTCCTGGGCAGCCTGCAGGATATACCGTACTTTGCCGGTGCTATCTGTAATTGGGCGGTGTATCGGCAGCCAGTAGCGGACTGCGAATGTACCATCTGGTGCTTTGATGTCATAACGGGATTTCTCCATGGTATGGGGCTTGCGTGTCCGAATGACGCGCTGCAAGGACATGCGGATATCACTGACACCTGTCGATAGGTAAGTATCGGATATATCGGGAAAGACATCAAAAAACGACTTGCCGATAATGTCCGCGGGCCTGGTCATCATAATTTTGGCGTGAGCCAAATTGACGTCAACTATGGTGTAGAGCGGGTCGTTGGCCTCGAAAATAATGTAACGTTCAGGAAGATCCGTAAAGAGTTTACGGTAGTCGAGAGCAGGTTGGGGTGCGTTGCGCTGTGCCATAACCTTCGTCCTACCATTAGGTACAGCTTAGTATGCACTAACCCGAGTAGAATGCAAAAATTGCTGGGTGTGTAATTTATCACTACATAATGCGGCGGCTAGTCTAGCAACTTTAGGAGCTTGGTTGCGGTGTTGTAGTTACGGATGGTCATTTTTTTGTAGATGGGGCTGGCGGCGAGTTTCCCGGTAGTCGTCCGACCAAAGAGTTTGCGTGACATTGATTGGTACAGCACGCCCGTGCCTGGTTCCATATTTTCGATGTCAGGTTTTAGGTCTCCGATAGCCACCACCACTTCTTTCATGGGTACGGGTTCGGTTAGCACCAACAAGTTGTGCTTCCATTCGGCATCTTTGCCCCACCACGAAGGTGCAGCCTCGATCATTTCTCGCCATTCGGCTGATGTAAACAAGGCAATCTCCACAGATAAATCGAAGTCTTTTTTAATACAGGCTTTGATTACCTCGGCAACTGCCTGTTTGTCCTTGTCGTCCGCGTGTACAATGACGTTGCCACTCTGAATGTAGGTGGTGACGCGTTCAAAACCGGTATCTGTTAGTGCTTGGGCGAGGTCGGCCATTTTGAGCATGGCTTTGCCGCCGACGTTTACGCCTCGGAGTAGGGCAAGATAGGTGGTCATGCGGCGTCAATCTCGGCCATGCGAACGCGCAGAATGTCTTTCAGAAGGGCATCGGGCAATGGTTTTTCAGGCGTGAACTGGATGGTGCCTTTGCTGACTACAAAACCTGTGAGCTTATCTTTGAGTGTTTCGGTCGGACCGGAAGTGGGGAAGACGCTCATATGATGCTTGAATGCAGCGTAATACAACAGCGGTTTCTGCTTGTACTTGAACGCCGGCATCATGTAGCTAATTGATTCTTCCGCTTCGGGTATCGATTGTTTTACGAGGGCTCGAATGCGTTCCAGCTCGGCCTTTTGGGGCGCCGGAACTTGTGCGAGGTACGTGTCGACTGCGTTCATACATGTATTCTAGCAAATGTGAGGCTTGCACTTCGCTGTAGGCGTAAGCATAATAATGATTAGCGATGGGCAGACTCAAGAAAAATGTGGGAGCAATAGCAGGCCGTAAGGGTGTATCTTTTCGTGTTTGGGCACCCTTTGCCGAGGCGGTGGCAGTCACCGGTTCGTTCAACAACTGGGGTGAACACCCGCTCGAAAGCGAACTAGACGGCTATTGGGCTGCGGTTGTACCGGGTGCGCAAGCCGGCCAAGAGTACAAGTTTGTCATAAAAAATGGTGATAAAACCTACTACCGCAATGATCCGCGGGCGCTACATTTCACGATATCAGCCGGAAATTCGGTGATTGCTTCTACTAGTTTTGACTGGGAAGATGACGCATTTGTGCCGATTCCGGTGCAGCAGCAGGTATTGTACGAAGTTCATGTGGGCACGTTTAATCGTCCCGATCCGGCACTGACGGGTACGTTTCGGGATGTCAGCGATAAACTGGATTATTTAGCCGATCTGGGAATTAATATGATCGAGCTGATGCCGATTAACAGCATGCTTATGGATCGGGGCTGGGGTTATGCCATCGATTACATCTTTGCAATCGAAAGTCTCTACGGTGGGCGATACGGTTTTATGCAGTTCGTGAAGGCAGCGCACAAACGAGGTATTGGTGTCATTGTCGATGCTGTGTTCAACCACTTTGGACCTGATAGTAGCCTGGATTTGTGGCAGTTCGATGGCTGGAACGAAAACGGCACTGGCGGCATTTATTTTTATAACGACTGGCGCGCCGAAACACCCTGGGGTAATACGCGCCCTGATTTTGGTCGCCAAGAAGTCCAACAATACATCCTCGATAGTGTCCGAATGTGGATGCACGATTGTCGGGTCGATGGTCTGAGGCTGGATTCTACGATTTTTATTCGAAATGCCAAAGGCTACAACAACGATCCCTCGACAGATTTGCCGGATGGCTGGTATTTGCTGCAGAAAATTAACGAGCTGGTCCAAAAAATTAATCCGACTGCAATTACGATTGCCGAAGACGTGGCGGATAACGAATATATTGTAAAGCCTACCAAAGACGCTGGAGCCGGCTTTTCGGCACAGTGGGAGTTGGGTTTTCCGCATAGTTTGCGTGAGGCACTACGGAGCAGCAACCCGGCTGACATTAACCTGTCGGCAATTTGCAGTGAACTCGGCAGACGCTACAACGGCGATGCTTTTCAACGGGTCGTGTACACCGACTCTCACGACACAGCCGCGAATGGCTCGGCGCGCCTCTGCGAAGTTATTTCGCCGGGGAATGCGGATAGTTTATTTGCCCAAAAACAGACCATCATTGCGGCAGCACTGCTCCTAACGGCACCGGGCATCCCCATGTTATTCCAAGGACAGGAGTTTATGCAGGGCGGCAGCTTCAATGATTGGCAAGGGCTGGATTGGGATCTGGCTCGCCGGCATACAGGCGTCATAGAGGCCCACAAACATCTCATCGCCCTCCGCAAAAACGTGCATGGCTTAACCGCTGGCTTACTCGGGCGAAACATAAACCTCATGCATGTTGACCAAGAGAATAAAGTTATCGCCTTTCATCGCTGGAATAACGGCGGTCCAAAAGACGATGTGGTGGTGGTCGTAAACTTCGGTGATCGGATGATCGACAACTATGCCATGAACTTTCCGCGTACCGGAACCTGGCGGGTGCGTTTTAATAGTTCGTGGCGTGGTTATAACCCTGATTTTAAAGAAGTAGCAGTTTCAGAAGTTGTAGTCGAGACCGGTGGCGGCAACCTGAAGTTGCCCCCGAGTTCAGTTATTATCTTGTCGCAGGATAGTTAACGATGTGTATGGTTATAGGGCCGATGCCTGGTATGCTGGAATAACATGACTAGCCCAAAAACACCCCCCGAAGCACGTGTGCACCGTTGGCCGGAAGGCGCGATTGTTTATCAGGTTTATCCGAGGAGTTTTAACGACAGCAACGGCGATGGTGTCGGCGATATTCCCGGAATTATACAGAAACTAGAGTATCTCAAAGACTTAAGCGTTAACGCCATCTGGCTGTCGCCATTTTATCCGTCGCCCATGGCCGATTTTGGCTATGACGTGGCCGATTATTGTGACGTCGACCCCATTTTTGGATCACTTTCCGACATGGATGAATTACTCGAAGCCGCCCATTCACGCAAGATAAAAATCATTATCGACCTGGTGCCGAACCATACTTCGGACGCTCATGAGTGGTTTCAGCAATCCCGGCAGTCCCGCGAAGGTCCTTACTCGGACTGGTACATCTGGCAAGATCCTGAGGGCCACGACAAAGCCGGCAACCCGATTCCACCCAACAACTGGATAGAAGTGTTAACTGGCGGCCCGGCCTGGGAATGGGTACCGGCACGGCAGCAGTTTTATTTGCACAGCTTCGATGTCCGCCAGCCAGACCTCAACTGGAGCAATACCAAGGTCCGTGAGGCCATCAAGGACGTGATGCGTTTTTGGCTCGACCGTGGTGTCGATGGCTTCCGGGTTGATGCGGTGCACTTTATCGCTAAAGACCCGCTGTTTCATGACGACCCCGTTAACCCGCACTACGAAGCTGACAAAGGCTGGCGCTACACGGCGCTCGAACACGTCAATAACCACGGCTGGCCACATATGTTTGCCTATCTTGGCGAGATGGCAGCAGTCTTAAAAGAGCCAAAATACAAAGACTACGACCGCTTCATGATCACCGAAGCCTACCCTGATTCACCTAAGCATGTGGAGGAGTATCTGTCGTTCTACGAGGGAATGGATCCGCAAGTTGCGGCACCGTTTAACTTTGAGGGCTTAAGCCTGCCCTGGAAAGCCGACGTCTGGCGTGAATTCCTGCCGTCCTTTCATGCAGCACTGGATGCGTTTAGCCCACTGTGTGTTGCCAGTTATGCCTTTGGAAATCATGACCAACATCGTATTGTCACCCGTCTCGGCGAAGACGCGGCACGGAGTGCTGCCGTCCTGCTTTTGACGCTCCCCGGCATGGCATTTATCTACAACGGCGAAGAAATCGGTATGAAAAATGGCAATATTCCCACGGAGATGGTGCAAGACCCCGGTGCACAGGGTGGTTCGGGCCGCGATCCAGAGCGCACCCCGATGCAATGGAGCAATGGTCCCAGCGCTGGCTTCTCGACCGCCAAGACGACCTGGCTGCCGGTTGTCGATAACTACGAAACCTGCAATGTCGAGACCGAATTAAAAGACCCCGACTCATTCTTGTCGCTCTATCGCACACTCGGTAAGCTACGCAATCAATCAAATGCTTTGCGCTACGGTAGTTTCGAAATTGTTGAGACCAATGATGCCAAAGTACTCGGTTACATCCGCAGCGTTGGCGACGAGAAGTACCTGGTACTTATAAACTTCTCCAAAGAAGCGCGCAGTTTCACGCTCGAAAAGGGGTCTGCGATAGGATCTTTTGTAGTCTCATCCAGCCCCAAAACCAAACTAAAAGATACTCGTGGCGCTAACGTCCACTTGCAGCCACACGAAGCAGTCGTATTTACGGCTGGCCAGTAATAAAGTTGTGGGGATCGGCTGCCTGGCCATTGACTCTGATTTCAAAATGCAGATGCGTACCAGTCGAAACCCCTGTTGAGCCCTCGTAGCCGAGCGTCGTGCTTTTGTCGACTACTTGGCCAACTTGTACGGTGGTCGAGGCAAGATGTCCATAGACCGACGTTACACCGCTGCCATGGTCGATGACCACGTGATTACCGAGGCCGGTAGTTCCGTGTACGACTTCTATGACTGTGCCCGGTTTAAAGGGATGGATAGGTGTAACGCCCGCAGCTGCGCCGTCGCTGATATCGATACCGGTATGTGTGGGCTGGTAGGGCATGTGGTAGACACCAAACGGAGTGGTAATCTCGCCGTGAATCGGCCAGGAGGGGGTAGCGTCAGCTCCCGATGCAGCACCGGTGCTCGCCATAGCAGTCTGAGCCCTAAAAAGTTCGGGTGAGTTTGGGTCGATGATTGGCACCACTTCGTGGTCAGCTTCGGCTGGTCGAATCACCGCGCCGACAAGGCGGGTGTTGCCGATGTAGCCGAGCGTATTGCCGGGAATACGAAGCACAAAGAGGGCGCCACTTCCGGTGGTTGTTGCCGCAGTGCCTATTCCTCGACCGGTGCTGCGTAGTATGTTGGTTGCACCCGAGAGTACGGCCTGTCTCGCAATGGCCGTACGCTGGGTAGTTGCGACACTGATAGTTTGTAGGCCCCGGGTAAATGAACTAAGAGAGTTAGTGAGGCTAGTGGTGGCGCTCGCGAGCCCATCGGCCACAACATTCGGGCTGCCCGCCAGGTCGGTTACTGCATTCTCTGGTGCGGGGTTAATACGACTGGCTTCGGCACTCCCGGTTCCCAGGCTTGTAAAAAGAATCGAAAGCAGCACGAGACTTGCTACAACAAGCAGCCCAACAATTAGAAACCGGAATTTGTGCAAGATAAAATCAGTCTGCTCCATAAGAGATGTACGCTTTTTTCGCCCACCGATCAATAACAAAAACTAACTATACACTCAGCGAGCAACTAATGCATGCATAAGCGCAAATGTAGGCGGCCAATAGTTCGAGTTTAGCGGGCTTTTTTGCTGTACAGATAGACCGACAAAGGAATCGCGACAACGAGGAGTGCGATGCACCAGATTACCGCCAGCCAGAGATGGTCACCAGTCGGCTTGCCCAGCATCAATGCCCGTATGGCTTCGATAATATGGGTAATTGGCTGATTCTCGGCAAAGGCTTTGAGGTACTTATTCATGCCCTCTGTCGGCACGAAGGCGCTACTGGCGAAGGTCAGTGGAAACACCACAATAAATGACAGCCACTGTACTGCCTCGACACTTTTTGCTTTGACACCAACTATCACGGCTAGCCAAGAAAAAGTGAGTGTAAACAGCGCTAAGACACCGGCGATGAGCAGCCATTCGACGAGGCTGGCGTGACTGCGGAAACCCATAATAAAGCCGACGACCAGCATGACTATAGTAGAGATACCGTTCCGGAAGAGGTCGGATACTACATGCCCGTTCAGAACGGCAACATTGCTCATGGGCAATGACTTGAAGCGGTCGATGATACCTTTCTGGAGATCGTTACTCACGGCGATGGCCGTGGTCGTTGAACCGAAGGCCAGCGTTTGGATGATGATGCCTGCCATCAGGAAGTTGAGGTAGCTGATTCCTGGAGGCAGCGCTTTGGATATGGCACCACCAAAAACGGCCGAAAATAAGACCAAAAACATAACCGGCTGAAAGAAGGTCCCCAGTAGCTGGTCGGTATTACGCAGAATGTGGGTGCTACTGCGTTTGATCATCAGGAATGAATCCATAAAACTCTGCGCTAGTTTTGATTTGTGTTGGAATTCTAGTTCGGCGCTCATATGTCAGTCTCCGCATCATCTTGTTCTTTTTTCTTGCCAGTCAACGATAAAAACACGTCATCAAGCGTTGGTTTATGGACCGACAGTGATTCGATATCGATTGACCGCTCAGACAATCTGTCCAAGACCCGTTTTATATCATGGCTGGTATTGTTAATCGGCAAGGAAAGTGAGCGCTGTTTGGTATTCGACTCTATTACATCACCATCCAGTGCTTTATTGGCACGTGATACCGATTGCGAATCCGGGAATACGAGCTCCAGTCGGTCCTTGCCAATCTTAGCTTTCAATTCGCTGGATGTACCCTCGGCAATCACAGTGCCACCATCGATAACAATAATCTTGTCGGCTAGCTGGTCGGCTTCTTCGAGGTACTGTGTAGTCAGCAGAATCGTCGTGCCACTGGCCATCAGTTTCTTGATAATCTCCCACATTGCAATTCGGGAACGAGGATCAAGCCCGGTCGTGGGTTCATCGAGAAAGATAATCGGTGGGACGGCAATCAGACTGACTGCCAGATCGAGGCGGCGGCGCATCCCGCCAGAGTAGGTCTTAACTTGTCGATCAGCAGCCTCGACAAGGTCGAAATCGTCGAGCAGTTCTTCGGCTCGAGCAGTCGCGCTCTTCTTTGTAAGTCGATACAGACGGCCCATCATAACAAGGTTTTCACGTCCCGTGAGCAGTTCGTCGACCGAAGCGGATTGCCCAGTCAGACCAATAACTCGTCGTACTTTGTCGGCTGCGGTGGCGACATTGTGCCCTTCGACAGTTACCGAACCACTGTCGTAATTGAGTAGAGTACTAAGAATACGTACGGTTGTTGTTTTACCGGCACCGTTCGGACCAAGCAGTGCCAGCATGGTCCCACGTTCTACAGTAAAACTGACGCCTTTTAGCACGTGATTGTCACCATATGATTTACGAAGATCTTTAACAGTGATGGCGATATCATTTTTAGGCATGCCACTACTGTAACACTAAATAAAAAGACTCTCTATTCCAGAGAGTCATAATGCAATTATTTGGAGG
>JBDSPW010000018.1:0-10179 GCA_039930145.1 Saccharimonadales bacterium (SeqCode)
TGACGACCACTGCTGCTATAAGTGCATTGATGCGATTACCACCGTTAAAAGTTTGTATACGGGTTGTTTGTGGTAGTTTCATATTGCTCACGCTTAGTTATTGATTGTAAGTATATAGAGCCCCATAGAACCTACAATAGAATGCCAACTTTATCACACTCATAATGTGATGTGTGACATGCCTGCGGCACAGACCTGGTCATATTTGTTAGTGCAGGTGTATTGCTGCTTGTATTCGCCCTTAAAACCTATACAGTGATGCGCATGAACACTCTGGTGTTACCGAAACTTATCACCCCTGTGCATGCGGGGTTTCGCGATCTCGAATTACCGGAAGCGTTTAGTTGGGAGGCCGGTATAGATCAAACTGCCATACATGGTCTGTATGTGGTGGCTTTCCGGTCACTACGCAATTTACAAGCACCGCCGGAAATGATTGATCAGTTGCTCGAACTTGATGGTGACGCGACCGAAGAAGCCCAGCACATGCCTGGCTTTCATACGTATTGGCATGACGATGATTTATCCGCAGAAGGCTATGGCTTATCATTCTGCTTGTGGGACTCTCGAGAAGAAGCGAAACATGCTGCGCAACAACCGAAGCACCGAGCTGCGGTAATGTATGCGCGCGGCGAAGGCAGAGAAGTATATCTCTCGTACGACATAGAAACGCATAACATATTCCGCTTCGCGGGCGCTAAAATTGTTTTTGCACTAGCTGCTTAGTTTTGTAGCACGGCTAGGATATTTCCGGCTGGGTCTTTGAACCAGGCTATATCCGGACCCATATTGGCGGCTTTACCGCGCATGATTTCTTTATCGTCTTGTGCGCCAGGCATGCTGTCGTAATGTTCGAACTTTACGCCTTTAGCGGCCAGCTCGTCGACAACTGCATCAATGTCTTCAACGCTAAAGTTCAAAATCGTAAAGGTTGCCGGTACATGGTCGGGCTTCTCGTATATAAATGCTGAGCCACCGCTCGAAAACGTTACGGTTAAACCCATACCTTCGCTGTCTGTCACATCAAGCCCAAGTGTGTCCTTATAAAATGCCAGCGCGGCTTTACTGTCGTTCACTGAAAATCCGCTAAACGCGACTGCATCTCTTAACATAGCTGCCTCCTTCATACTTATTGTTTCATTGTACGCCTATGAGGTTTGCGATGCTTATGTGGTCTTGCTGGCTTTTTGGCGGTGGATGCAGCCGGCCCAGCAGCAAGGGCGTCGCTTGCCATCGATCAGCTGGTCGCGCGTGCGCTTGACATGGCTTTTTCTGGTTTCGGGTTTTACCGTCGAGATGGTCCAGCAGATCCACTCATTGCGGGCAAGTGGTGTAATGTCTTCCCACGCTTTGAGCGCTCGGGGCGATGCACTCAGTGCTTTACGCAAATCTGTGGGCAGTTTGTGCGCTACGCCTTCGGAAATCTTTTTCTTGCCAATAGTTAGGTTTACCATACTTCCATCATAGCAAAATAAATAAACCCCGAAGCGCACTTCCATGCGGGCGAATATCGACACTCTTCGGTCGGCAAAAATCTGTACAATGTAGTTCTAAGGTATATTTAAGGTTATTTGTTTACATTAGCAGTAACTGACACTAAACAATAATGGAGCATGGATGCTAGAAACGTACGAACAACACTCAAGAAAGAAACTTGTAGCCACCGTGATTGCAATCGTGGTGATTGCGGGTGCTGTAGTATTCGCTGATCATATTAAGGCTGAAAATTTAGAGGCAAGCACAAATGTAGCGCACGCAAGCGCCTCGACTGCTGCCGCTACAGATTCGTCAACGAGTGTTACTAATGCATCCACCACCACAGCGACAACATCCAGCGGCTATAAAGACGGGGCGTACATGGCCAGTCGTAATTATTACGTACCCCATGGCAATGAGAGCATAGCAGTCAGCCTTACGCTTAGCGGCGGTGTAGTGACAGACGTTTCAATTCGGAATAGTGAGGGCGACAATGAGTCGGCACGCTATCAGCAAGATTTTGCCTCGGCATATAAAAGCTATGTTGTAGGTAAAAAGATCAACGGACTACAGCTCGGTATCATTGCCGGAGCATCCGATACGACTCAAGGGTTTGACGATGCCTTGAGCCAAATTGCCGCCAAAGCTCAGGCGTAAATCGAATGGAAGTCAGACAATCGAGTTTTGAAGCAATAGGCACCCAGTGGAACGTCCAGGTTCATACGGCAATTACTGATAATGCGTGGTCGGAGTTACTGACGCAGCTCCATGCGCGTATCGAAATTTTTGATACAACCTACTCTCGGTTTCGGCCGGATTCACTTATTACGACTATGTGGAAGCAGGCTGGCAGCTACGATATGCCAGCGGATGCTTATAAGATGCTAGCGTTTTACGAACAGCTATACGCGGTAACCAAGGGCAGCGTGACGCCGCTGATTGGCCAGACCATGGTAGATGCCGGCTACGATGCTACCTACTCCCTCCAAAAGAAGGCATTACATCGTTCGCCAAAATGGGAAGAAATCCTCGTTTACGACAAGGACGGTATAACACTAACGCAACCGGCATTGTTAGATTTTGGAGCAGCTGGCAAGGGTTATTTAGTCGATATCCTTGCCGAAATCTTAGAAGACGCCGAGGTTCAGACATATGTCATTAATGCCGGGAGTGATATTCGCTTTCGTTCAGAGCATAACGACGCGCTCGAGGTAGGCTTAGAAAACCCTCTTGATACTTCAGAAGCCGTAGGCGTCGCTAGGCTGGTCAATGCAAGCCTTTGTGCGTCGGCTGGGAGTAAAAGACAGTGGGCGGGCATTAATCATATTATTAATCCGATTACCTTAAAATCCCCAGAGAACATTATTGCTTCGTGGGTCATAGCTGCCGACACCATGACTGCCGACGGGCTGGCGACAGCGCTCTTTTTTACCGAGCCCGATGTGCTCCTAGAACAATTCTCGTTTTCGTATGCACTGCTTGGTAGTGACATGAGTTTGCAACGCTCGCCCGATTTTCCGGTAAAAATATTCGAGGCTCACTAGCATGAAAATGATCGATAATTGTTTAAACAAAATTACCATGTATCGTCTGGTGATATACGTACTCGCCGCACTCGCGGCACTCAATATTGTCTTCGCTTTTTTTGGACGATTGTCTTCGAGTCCCACAGAACTTGTGGTGTCACTTTTTCTGGTCCTGGTAGCGGCATACGTAACCGATAGGGGGTTTGGTCGATTCTTTAACATTGCGACAAATATGGAATCATCTCTGATTACCGCATTGATTATATTTCTCATCGTGCAGCCGGCAGATTCTCCGGTGACAGGGTTTGCGTTGGTGTTAGCAGGTGCTATATCGAGCGCTTCGAAGTTTCTACTCGCGCGCAACGGAAAGCATATCTTTAACCCCGCCGCATTTGCGGCCGCAGTTTTGAGCCTCACCGGATTAAGCGCGACAACCTGGTGGGTGGGCAGTACCATGATCTGGCCTTTTGCACTTGTTCTGGGCTTGCTCGTGGTGCGAAAGATACGTCGGTTTCCGTTATTCCTCACCTTTGTGCTGGTCAGCGCTGTGTTGCAATGCGTCCTGTTTGTCCATGGACATCAACCCATCCTGACGGATATGAAACATGCTCTCCTAGCATCACCACTGATTTTCCTCTCAACAATAATGTTGACCGAACCAGCGACTATGCCGCCACGCCGCTATCTACAAATAATTTTTGCATCGCTTGTAGCGATACTCTACGTAACAGCGTGGCAAATTGGCCCGTTCAGTATATATCCAGAAGTCGCATTACTCCTCGGTAATATATTTGCATACGTAGTGTCTCCAAAGTTTAAAATCAGGCTTCAATTAAAGGAAATTCAAAAGATATCTGACCGTGTCTATAATTACGTTTTTTTGCCTGACCGCACCTTTAATTTTTTACCCGGTCAGTACATGGAGTGGACCCTGGCGGGAGTACCATATGACAGCCGCGGCAATCGGCGTACCTTTACGATCGCGTCTTCGCCCACCGAGTCTGAAGTGCACCTGGGTCTAAAATATTACGAACCCTCCAGCAGCTACAAAGCCACTTTCTATCAAATGAAACCTGGCGACGTAGTATATGCTAGCCAATTGGCCGGAAACTTTACCCTTAACGGCAACGAAAAGCAGAAGCTGGCGTTTATTGCGGGCGGCATAGGTATAACGCCGTTTAGGAGCATGATCAAGTATCTGACCGATAAGAATATAGCATCGGATATTGTGCTGCTGTATGTCGTCAACGATCCGCAGGAGTTTGCCTATATTGAGCAGTTCAGTGCGGCCCAAGCAGTCGGTGTAAAAACGATTCCCATTGTCACGAACGCTAGCTACAATTCTCCGAACTTTGTGACGTCCAAAGTTAACGCTGAACTTATAGCAAAATTTGTGTCCGATTACGCCGAACGTTCATTCTATGTTTCGGGTCCGAATGTACTCGTCGACGCTAGCAAAGACTACCTAAAAGGTCTGGGCGTAGCGAATCATAAAATTAAGACAGACCATTTTTCAGGCTACTAATGCGCACGAACAGGGTGGATTGCAGGGCAAAGTAGCAGGGGTGCGGTACCCCGCTCGTCTGTCGTCCTTGGAAGTTATTTTTCGCATGGCTTAGTGATAATAAAAAAAGAGGCACCGATGTGCCTCTTTTTACTCAGGAAGACTTGCACCCACAGATGTGGCCTACTAAATAACAAATTCTAACTTACTAACTCGACTGGCCACATATATAGTACAAAAATGCTGTATCACATATGTCTTCCACGAATAAAATAACAAACCTTATAGTAGCTCGTCAAGACTTTTTCCAAACATTTTTTGCTATAATCTAAATGTTAATAAGTCCAACTATATCGGTAGCCCTAGTCTCATGGGAACAACTACTTGCTGGCAGGCATTTTACTGAGACTCATTATTAACAATAAGGAGTCATCAGATGTCAAAAATGACAAAAGAAGAAGAGATGAACTGGTACGAACAGTCGCACAAGCACTGGCGTTCCTGGGGTTCATGGTTTAGCTGGGGTTCACCAGTTGGACTGGGGCTGTTCTTTCTGGCAGTAGCTGGAACAATTTGGATTATTTCCAAGGTATAGCCCTATTAATAGAGCGTCGTTAGGGCGCTCTATTTATTTTATGCAAAAATTGCTGGCTGCAGATGAGCCCTCAAGAGAGATATGCGCTGCTAGCAGTAAAATATCACATGTCAGATCGCCACGAAGCAGTAGGCATGTGAGCAGGTATAGGTTAGACTAACCATAATATGGACGACGCAAGCTCCAGTCAAAAAATTGTTATCGTCGAAGACGACGCTAGCTTGGCTGAAATATATAAAACTCGTCTCGAACTGATCGGATATACCTGTTTTATCGCCTATAATGGCATAACGGGACTGTACTTTATCCAGAAGGAAATCCCCGACTTGGTACTGCTCGACCTTATGATTCCTGATATTGCGGGCGACCAAGTGTTAGCAACAATGCGAAAAAGTAGTTGGGGCAAAAATATCAAAGTCTTGGTTATTTCCAACTTGAACGAAAGCGAAGCAGCACCCAATTTGCGCCAGCTTGGCATCGAAGATTATGTGGTAAAAGTCAGCATGACGGACGATACTATCGATCGATTGGTCAACAAAATCCTGCGGCCAGCCGCCACATCAGCGCAGCAATAAATATTCAGCACGCTGTTATTACCCGCATCTCGCGGCCTGGGTCTTACACCACGCAAACGGCCGAGTATCATTAAACCGAGATACTACTGCCAGACGATCAAGAACGTTCGATTGCATATTTGATATGCGTTACGAGGTCGGAAGTGCGTACCTCTAACGGCTTCAGATGGATATCTGGGGTATCTAGGAACAGCCGCTGGCCATCACCAATTGTTACCGGTGCTATGTGTAGCCATAACTCATCTATTAATCTTGCTCGAAGATACTGATTAATAACATCGGCGCCACCGGCAATTGCAATATGCTTTGTTCCGGCAGCGGATTTTGCTTGCTCGAATGCTGATTCGACACCACCAGTCACAAATGTAAAAGTTGTGCCACCGGCCATAACGAGGGGCTCTCTGGGCATGTGCGATAGGACGAAGACAGGTGCATGGTACGGCGGATTGTCACCCCACCAACCCTTCCACGCATCGGTCATGCGTACATCTTTAGGTCCAAACATGTTACTGCCCATAATATAGGCGCCTGCGGAGGTTAAAGCCTCGATCTCTTCCTTGTTTGTTTCCTTTTCATCGAACATCCAGCCCATTAGCACATCTGGTGATATGTGGCCGAATGGTTTTTCTAAAGTCATATCGTTGCCTGCGACAAAACCGTCTAAGGACATTGTTACACCACAGGTTACTTTGCTCATATAAAAAGTATAACAGCCAATATAAAAAGCCCAGACCCGTGGCCGGAGCTTTTTATATTAGCTGAGTATCGTCGACAATATTAGAACTATTTTCCTGGATCTTTAGCTGGTGCAATTCTTTGGAAGCATCCGTCGAGGCGTGCCAGAGGTTTCATAAGCGTATATTTCAAAATGTCGTTAGGGTGTTCGCGCTTTACTTCAATATACTCTTTGCCGTATGGTCGACCTATCAGATCGACATTGGCATCGGTAATTTTGTACTCAAGTTCGTGAGAGCACAGATTTCTCACTCGATTAAGACCTTTTAGTGAAGCAATTACTTTATCGTCAATAACATCAAGAGATTTCACTAATAACAATTTATTTGAAAACGTCAGTCGGCCTTCTGTCAGAAGTACGTCTGCACGCGGAATCTGAGCATGAATGATTTGCTCTAAAAAGTATTCAGCCACAAGGTGACAGTTTAGCACTGCAGCCACGTCTTTGTGCTGTCCACTCATGGCATGCTTAAATTTTAAGTAGCCATCAGAATAATTTTTGCCATCTTTTTTATCGGTCATATAAATTTCCACTCGAATCAATCAGTTGAAAAAAGTATTGGCTGGGGATGAGGGATTCGAACCCCCGATCGTGGAACCAGAATCCACTGCCTTACCACTTGGCCAATCCCCAACATTGTTTAGACAATGACGTCCTAACCTCGGTGATTATACAAAAAAACGGCCGATAAGGCTAGTTTTGCCCGGCAATAAAACGTAAGCAATTTTTTTCATAGGACTCTTCTGATACTATTTGCCGACTATGAGGGTGATAAATACGTTGATTGTACTGGTTTTGGTGTCGCTACCTATTATGTGGGTAAGTGTTATCTCGGTGTCTTTGTACCAGAGTATAACGGCGGTATATGCGCACACAGATCGTATTGCACTGCACGCCGTCTACGGGCAGTAGCATTGTTCTGGCGTGACAGTCATGCTACGCTAAAAGGGCTTAACAATTTAAAAATATACAGAGACGGGGAGAGATCTAGCTCAACGAACCGTCAGCAACCTGCTTTTTAGTAAGGTGCTCCATCTAGCCCGCAATGGCGGGAATGATATTGAGAATTTCTCGACGTCCTTTCCGTGCATATGCAGAAAGGATATTTTTTATGTCAAAAAATATAACTCGATTCGCGTCCGAAAGCGTGTGCGCCGGACACCCGGACAAAGTTGCCGACCAAATTAGCGATGCCATCGTCGATGCCGTACTGGCCCAGGACCCGCATGGGCGCACAGCCGTCGAAACGTTAGTAGCGCACGACCGCATCGTGCTTGCGGGCGAGCTCAACACTACTGCTAAAGTAGATGTTGAGGCCATCGCCCGTGCAGAAATTAAACGACTGGGTTACACCGACCCGTCGTGGGGTTTTAGCGACCAGTCTCCAATAGAAAACTACTTGCACCAACAATCGTCAGAAATCTCCGTCGGAGTTGATGACTTTGGAGCCGGCGACCAAGGCCTGATGTTTGGCTTTGCGACAAACGAAACACCAGAGTATCTGCCCGTCCCAATAACGCTTGCCCACGCACTGACGCAGGCGATTGATACCGCCCGCGAAAACGGCACATTGCCACACCTGCGACCAGACGGCAAAGCCCAAGTGGTCGTACGCTACGAAGACAACATTGCGGTTGCCGTCGAACATGTCACGGTCGCTGTACCGCACAACGAGCAAATTTCGCTGGAGCGCGTGCGCACTGATATATATGCCGTTATTGTCCAACCAGTGCTGGAGCGGTACGGATTTAGTGTTCCGCAGAAAGATGTCATCGTGAACGGTACGGGCATTTGGCATATCCCCGGGCCCAGCAGTGACTCTGGCCTCACGGGCCGCAAAATTGTCGTCGATGGCTACGGTGGCTACGCCCGCGTTGGCGGCGGTGCTTTTAGCGGCAAGGACCCCAGCAAAGTCGACCGCAGCGGTGCCTACGCTGCGCGCTACATTGCCAAAAACATCGTGGCTGCCGGTCTGGCCGACAAAGTCGAAGTCGCCCTGGCGTACTACATTGGCGCCAAAGAGCCCGTAAACTTTACGATCGATACCTTCGGCACGGCGCATAAACCGCAGGCCTACATCGAACGCTGGGCGCATAACTTACTTACACCATCCGTCAAAGAAATCATCGAAAAACTAGACCTTAAACGTCCAATATACTTACAAACCGCTGCCTATGGCCACTTTGGTAAAGCGAACCTACCATGGGAAAAATTAGTCCAGAAACCAACAATCCCTAAGACTACGCCAAAAAAACAACTCGTGTCAGCAAGCTAGGACTATTCGATATCGCGGCGGCGGAAGCCGAGCCAAGCGGCCAAAGTACAAACGAGTGCTGTACCGACCAGATAAATAACTAATCCTTTGGGGATGTTGCCGCGCAAAATAGTCTCGGGCGTAAAGTAATGGAACGGTGCAAATTTGGCAGGTCCTCGCAGCCAGTCGGTCAGTCCACTTAACGAGGCGATAATGTAGCCACCAAATGCCACTGCGACTGCAACGGTCGTGGCAACCCGGCGCGATGCTTTGCTGGCAGCCTGCAATGCAAACGCAATCGCGCCAAAACTAAGCGAGAATAACACCGTAAATATTGTTCCCAACAACAGATACTTGGCAGAGATGGCCATATTAATAATTTGTACCACTACCAAAATCGCTAGCAATGTTGCTGCGCCCACAAAACATAGTTCCAGTGTCACGCTGATAGCCTTTGCCAGCAGCAAACGCGTGCGGCTAATAGGGCGTGCCAGCAATAGTTCGAGGGTGTGCGACGACTCTTCTTTGCCGAGTGCACCAGAGGCACGCGTAATGGCCAGAATAATCCAAACGATCGGCAATGTTGCGTAAAACAGCTGCGAGTTGAGGAACCCGACCGGGTCAGCAACGTTTACAGAGGTACTTTGTCCCGTTTTGAGGCCGCGCAGGCCTTCGGGAAGGGTGTTGATGACTTTGTTAAGTTGCTCGGCTTGGTCGCGGATAGACGGGTACAAAAACAGGATAAACGTCGTCAGTACCACGCTGCCTATACACCACCAAAATATGGTATTTTTTCGACGGGCTAGTTCCCAGGCGATTATATCTCTCATGCACCGTCTCCGTAATATTCCAAAAATTCATCTTCCAAATTGAGTTGCTCGGTTGTCAGGCCTTTGATGTCGTAGCGACTCAGTTCTTTGAGTGCATCGGTAATCGTACCAGTTGGCTGCAGGGCGACGCTGTGCTCTTGTACAGAGATTACCTTGAAGGCAGTCGATTTGCGAACTTTCTCGGCGTCTTTAGCGTTGCCAAATACCACCCGGAACATCGGCGCGCCCAGTGACGTGTCATCTTTAATAGATTGTTCGCGGATGAGTTTGCCGTGTTTGATAATCCCAATCCGGTCGCACATGCGCTGGGTTTCGGCCAAGTTGTGGCTGCTCACAAATACGGCGGCTCCTCGGGCACTGGCCTCGCGGATAGCGGCATAGAATACTTCCTGCATCAGTGGGTCGAGGCCGCTGGTCGGTTCGTCCAAAATCAGTACTTCCGGCTGGTGCATCAGCGCCTGGATTACTCCAATTTTTTGGCGATTGCCCTTACTCAGTTCGCCAATGGGCTTTTTGGGTTCGGCCTCGAACCTTTCGATAAGCTCCTGAAGGTAGGCGCGATTGTCTTTTTGCTGCAGTTTCGACAAGTAGGCGAACAGCTCATGTCCAGTCACTTTAGGATAGAGCGCAACTTCGCCCGACAAGTAGCCAACGTGTCGTTTGACGGCAACACTGTCTTTCAC
>JBDSPW010000019.1:0-60298 GCA_039930145.1 Saccharimonadales bacterium (SeqCode)
CGAAAAATTCGCCGACGCAGACCTGTTAGGAATTCCGTATCGTGTGGTTGTCAGCAGCAAAACCCACGAGAGTGGAACCTACGAAACCAAAGGTCGTACCGCAAGCGAAGCCGAACAGCTCGATATATCGTCTCTCCTTAAAAGACTAGGTGCATAGACTGCGGCGTTTCGCTATAATAGAGCCAGATTTCCGAATTTGATGACTCTATCCGAACAAGACCAACCCCTAAGAAAAAGAGAGGCAGTACAATTATGAACAAACGATACCGCTTAACCCAAGAAGGTATAGACGAACTTAAGGCAGAACTCGCCGGACTTGTTGGCGAACGCAGCGCTATTGCCGATCGTATCAAGACAGCCCGAGAGTTTGGTGATCTGAGTGAAAATGCTGAATACCAATCTGCTCGCCAAGAACAAGAAAAAAACGAAGCTCGTATATCCGAGGTAGAATTTATCTTGCAAAATCATGAGCTGATCAAAGCGCCAAAAGGCGATAGCAAAGTTCAGCTCGGTTCGAGGGTAAAACTTCAGACTAGCGATGGCAAAAATAAAGAGTTCCAGGTCGTTGGTACTGTCGAAGCCGATCCACTTGAGGGTAAGATTTCTGATGAGTCACCTCTGGGGCAAGCTGTTCTGGGTAAGAAACTCAGTGAAGAAGTCGAAATTAAGACTCCGGCCGAGACTGCCACTTACAAAATCGTCGATATTAGCTAAACATTCTCTTAGCGCATTACGGCGTCACTAGCTCCAGTCCGCACTCACCGTACCTTTAGTTCGGCTCGTTTGCGGGCTTCACTACTTCCTTGTACTGCATCTAAGATAATATTTAGCGGCCTTATGAATGGTTGTGAATAGGTGGTTTTACAGATATACTTGTGCGCATATGGCAACACTCAAAGACTTCCGCGATGAGCGACTTCGTAAGCTCGAAGATCTAAAAAAACTCGGCATTAACCCGTATCCAGCACAGGCGCACCGCACACACAAAAATGTGCAGCTTCATGACGAATTTGGTGCCCTAGAAGGACAGACCATTACGGTAGTGGGTCGTATTACCTCCATCCGTAAATTCGGCAAGATTGCGTTTGTCGTTATTAAAGACCACACCGATGTCGTACAGCTTTTTTGGCGCGAGCAAGAAGGCAAGCAAGCTGATCGCAATAATAGTGAACTGCTTATGAGTGATATCGCACTGCTCGACACTGGTGATTTCGTAGAATCCACCGGAAAAGTTATCAAAACCCAGACCGGCGAAGAATCGGTCGAGATTGATACGCTTCGTCTGCTAACTAAAGCCCTCCGGCCCATGCCGAGCAAACAAGAAGGTTTTACGAACAAAGAAGAGCGCATGCGTCGCCGTTATGTCGATATGAACGTCAACGACGATGTGCGTAAACGCTTTATTCGCCGCAGTACCTTTTGGCAAGCAACGCGCGACTACCTTAACGAGCATGACTTCACCGAAGTAAATATCCCAGTGCTCGAACATACCACTGGGGGGGCAGATGCTAATCCGTTTGTGACGCACATGGATGCCCTGGACCAAGATTTTTACCTCCGTATCAGCCACGAATTGCCACTTAAACGCTTGCTAGGAGCGGGGTTCGAAAAAGTCTACGACATTGGTCCACGATTTCGTAATGAAAACTATAGCGATGAACATCTGCCGGAACATGTAGCTATGGAATGGTATTGGGCCTACGCCGATTGGCATGACGGCATGAAATTCATGACTGATATGTATAAAACCGTACTGCAAAAAACTTTCGGTACTTTACAATTTAAGCTTGGCAACTTTGAGGTTGACCTAAGTAAAGACTGGGAGGAATGGGATTATGTGGAAACTATTCAGAATCGCTATGGTATTAATCCCCTGGATTGTACGCTTGAACAAGTCAAGAAAGCGCTCGCGGACAACAAACTCGAAGTAGAGCAAACCGAAAACAAGGCCCGCGGTATCGACAAACTCTGGAAGAACATACGCAAGGATGTCGCCGGGCCCATCTGGTTGGTCAATACACCAACGTTCATCAGCCCGCTGTCAAAGACCAATCCTGATCGCCCAGAGACGGTGCAGCGTTTCCAGCCGGTGATTGCCGGCAGTGAACTGGGCAACGGGTTTTCGGAATTAAATGACCCTATTGACCAGCTCAATCGTTTTGTCGAGCAACAACAGATGCGCGATGCCGGCGATGACGAAGCGATGATGCTCGATATCGATTTTATTGAAATGCTGGAATACGGCATGCCACCAGCCTGCGGCTGGGGCTTTAGCGAACGTGTTTTTTGGATTTTCGAAGGTGTTACAGCCCGCGAGGGCGTGCCGTTCCCGCAACTCCGCCACGACACCGACGAAGTCACAAAGTCGATATATCCGAATTTATTTGATAACCAGGTTAAATCTACCGGAGACAATCAGAATGACCCAGCAGAGCCCATTAGTTGAATGCGCTGAACGAATTTATGAAACAGAAAAAGGTGTAAGTTTTAGCCCAGACTCAACCTACGTCAACTGGGAGAATCCTTTCCCCGACAACAGCGAAGATGATGTTACGGTGGTGGGGCTTTCACTCGCACGTCCGCACCCAGAAAAATTTAAAGTAGTCCGCGCATATTTTTCGGTGGGAATGGACAACGCATGTATTGATTTACGGAATGGCACGTTAGCATTAGAAGCATCTTACGAACGATTTGCCGAGAGATTTTTAGCTGCATACGACAAGCACAAGCACGAGCTATGTATAGAAGCGGCAAAGTTGATAGTGCCTCCAACAAGTATTTTTATTGTTACTGCACGTAAACCAATCTCAGGCGAGATATCTCGGTTTTAGTATGGTACAGGTTTCCGACGAACAATTTGACGAGTTAATGCACCAGGCGATAGATTCATTGCCTAAAGAGCATATCGATCACCTGAAGAACGTGGCGATTTTGTTCGAGGATGACCCCGACGAAGAACAGCGTGTAAAAGTGCATCTCCAGGACGATCAGACACTTTTTGGCCTCTATGAAGGCATTCCTTTGGCGCGTAGGCAAGGTATGCAAACGACGCTTCCAGATAAAATCACATTGTTTAAGAATCCGCTGCAGATGGCATCATACGACTTGCCGGATTTGAAGGAGCACATCCGACACACGCTGTGGCACGAGATCGCTCATTATTATGGGCTCAATCACGATCAAATTGGTAAGCTCGAATAACCACATAAGTCGGCTATACTGTAGGCAATGAGCAGAAAATTGTTTTTCCGTAATGTCCGTGCCCGCGATCAGCTCGAGATATTCTTGATTTCGGCCGTCACAAGCCTTTTAGCCATCCGTTTTTATTTACATATTGCGGGCTATCCGGAAATTGGTGGGGGTAATTTCCATATTGCACATATGTTGTGGGGCGGTTTTTTGATGCTGGCCGGTCTGACAGTCTCGCTAGCCTTCATTGGTGCCCGCACCATGCGTGTTACTGCCGTACTGGGCGGAATTGGTTTCGGTGCATTCATCGATGAGCTGGGAAAGTTCATTACCAAAGACAACAACTACTTTTTTCATCCGACTATTGGGATTATTTACGCGGTATTCATCGTGCTGTACCTGGTTTTTAACTTCGTAAGTCGCACGGAAAAGCTGTCGTCACGCGAATATCAGCTCAACGCTTTGGCGCAGCTCGAGGAGGCAATTATCCACGATATGGACTCTTACGAAAAACGTCGAGTCGCGAAGTTAATCTCTAAAGCCAATCCGCATAGCCCGTTTACAATTTTGCTCCATAAATTTCTAGAAGATGTCGAAACCGTGCCCAGTGAACAGCCGCGGCGTATTACACTGTTTATTAAAAAGCTAGGGAAGCAGTATCAAAAATTCTGGCATTTACGAGGATCCAACGGAGTAGTGCGGAGCTTTTTTATCGCGGAGGCACTTCTTTTATTGTTAGGGGTCGGGGCGAGTGTATACAGTAATTTCGATCAAGTTCGTGATGTGGTTATCGGCCATGCGACGCTCTATTCATCACAACTACTCGTTGGACAATTGGCTTCATCCATTATTGCTGCCGGCTATGTTCTAGCCGGCGTGTTGCTCATCCGCCAGTCTCGTTATCGTGCGTTCGAACAGTTTCGCCGGGCGACAGTCATCAATCTTTTCCTGACGCAATTTTTTGTGTTCGCGCGTATCCAGTTTGGCGCTTTGCCGGGCTTTGTGTTCAACTTATTACTTCTTGGGCTTATCAACTATGCAATGTATCAAGAAAAGGCGGCCAAAGAATGAATATTTCAAGAAGTCAGATAATTCAGAAAACCTTTAAAGATAAAGATGGCAAGCTTGCAATCGTAGGGATACCCAATGTACCCCTCCTGACTTGGTTGGTTACATTGTCCCTAGGTTGGATACTATCGGGAACGGCTGACAAGCTGGTGTCGGTGATTGGACACGGCGCACTGTTCACCTGGGCATGGTTAGAACTGTTCCAAGGCGTAAACTATTTTCGCCGCGCCCTAGGAGCAGTAGTACTTTTGTACACTATTTGGTCTGCCGTAAATTAGGTAATGCGTTAAAAGGAGGAGAGAACATGGATGATACGATAACCATCGCAGTGCTAGCGGGAACGACCCGCGAACAACGAGAATCAATCAAAGTAGCCCGCTACATCGCGGCTTTTGGTCAAAAACTACCAGATGTGAAGATTGTTTTTGTGGACCCTAAAGATTTTACATTCAACGGCGATGGTAACGATCCCGAAGGTAAGGATGCGCGATATTCACAAATTACCGCAGAAGCTGATGCGTTTTTTGTCATTTCACCCGAATATAACCACAGCTTTCCTGGTAGCCTAAAGCGCATGCTCGACAGCGAACTGCAGACGTATAATCACAAGCCCGTCGCGTTTGCTGGCGTGAGCGACGGTAACTGGGGCGGAGTACGGGCCGTAGAAGCGCTAGTGCCCGCTGTTCGCGAGACCGGGCTGGTGGTGATGTCGTGGGATGTGTACTTTCCGTGGGTCAAGAAAATGTTCGATGAGTCAGGCGCCATGTTACCGGAATTTACCGAACGCTATGAAAAAAATCTTGGCAAATTGTACGCCGAGCTCATTTGGTTTGCGGGTATCCTGCGTCAAGGACGCCGCGAGCTACAATCGTAAGCCAGTATTGTTCGTTATACTAGTGAGATGGTACGTTTACGTGAATTTTCGCAGCGCTATTTTCGCAGACCCTTTAATTTGAATGTAGCGCTCGACCAAGGACAGGGTGGCAAAACGGTGCTGTTGCTGCATGGTCTAGCAAGCAATGGGTTGATTTGGGCCGATCTGGCGCGGCGTTTGAGTACTAAAAACTACCGAGTGCTGGCCTATGACTTACTGGGGTTTGGGGGGTCCGCCAAGCCACATTGGTCAAAGTACAGTGTCGAAGATCATGCTCGCAGCGTTGTGTACTCGCTCAAGAAAAGTGGCGCAACATTTCCTATCACTCTCGTGGGTCACTCTATGGGTTGTCTAGTAGCTATACATATCGCCAGCAAGCATCCCAATCTCGTCGAACGCGTTATTTTATACGAGCCGCCGTTGTTTGCGGACATTCCCGAATTTAGCTCACATGTGCGGCGACGCAAAGTTTATTTTTCTGTCTTTGAGCGCATTGTTGAAAGCCCGACGATGATACTCACCTATGTGCGGCTTCTGGGCAGGGCAGCCACAAAGATTGCAGGTTTTGCGCTCAGCAAAGAAACTTGGTTGCCATTCGAGCGAAGTTTGCGCAACACTATCATGAATCAAACGGCCTACCAGGAGCTGCATAGATTGCAGGTTCGGACTGATATTGTCTATGGTCGTTTCGATATCGTCGTTACGCAAACAGAGATAAAAAGCATGTTTGCAGATAACAAAAATATTCACTTCTATCGGGTGACGGATACTCATGGCGTGTCCAAAAAATCCTCAGAATATCTCGCGCAGCTCGTTATGGGCAAAAAGGCACCTGCGCGCAAAGCGCGCGTTGCATATGTCACGCGGAAGCGGGATAATAAGAGGACAAGAAAGGTGTGAAATGCAGGCAATTTCGAACGGTAAGGTGGTTGCGAATGCGCCCAAAGAAGATTTGATTTATATTGAGGGCAACTGGTATTTTCCGCCAAACAGCGTTGACCGAGGTTACCTCCATAGTAGTGATACGCCGTACACATGTCCATGGAAGGGAGCTTGTCAGTATTTTAGCGTCGGTACGGGGGACAAAATAAGCAAAGATAATGCCTGGACCTATCCAGATCTACACCACAGCGCGGTAACACGAGTAAAGAAAGACTTTACGGATTACGTCGCCTTTTGGCGCGATGTGCAGGTGGCAGAATAATGCAGCAAGCAATTTTTGCGGCTGGCTGTTTCTGGGGCGTGCAATTTTATTTCGATCAAATTCCGGGCGTTACGGAGACAACTGCCGGCTACACTGGCGGTACTACTGATAATCCGACATACGAAGAGGTATGTACGCATACTACCGGCCATGCCGAGGCAGTGTTGGTGGAGTTCGATGAAACAAAGGTAGATTTTGAAATGCTCGTGCGACACTTTTTTCGCATGCACGACCCGACGCAGCTGAACCGGCAGGGGCCAGATATTGGTGATAGCTACCGCTCCGCAATTTTCTATGTCACCGACGAGCAAAAGGCGACGGCTGAAAAAGTTCGCGGTGAAATACAAAAGACAACCGAGCAACCGATTGTAACGCAAATCGAGCTAGCGGGGCCGTTTTATCAGGCAGAGGACTATCACCAAAAGTTTGCCGAGCGCACTGGGCGCGGCATGTGTCACATTCCTTACGAAGAGTTACCAGCCTAAGTAATGTATTATAGATAATAATGAAACTACACTATTCCAATCCGTTTACGACTGCACCCGTTACTCATTCTGCTGCCGAAATTAACGCGTCCCTCCAAAAATGGAATCGCAACCTCGCTATTTTGCACGCCTTGCAAGGCGTTGTCATTCTGATCTTGAGTGCAACACGAGCGTTTCCCATCACCGCCGGCTTTCTTACCAAAGATACGCTTGCCAGTAGTGCAGCAGGGCACGTGGTGCTTGCTCCGGCGACTCACGTACTCTTTAATCTCAATTTGGCGTATTTGGTCGCAACATTCTTTTTCTTGTCAGCGCTTGCGCACTTACTGATGGCAGCCTGGTATCGTCGGCGCTACGAAGTCGAGTTAAAACAGGGAAAAAATCGTCTGCGATGGTTCGAGTATAGTCTCAGCGCCAGCGTGATGCTGGTGGGTATTGCTATTTTGAGTGGTATCTACGATGCCGGTAGTTTGTTACTCATATTTGCACTCGTCGCCGTTATGAATCTGTGTGGGCTTGTTATGGAAACGCACAACTCGCTCACCAAACGCGGAAAAGTAAACTGGCTCAGCTATTGGATAGGTTGCATCGCCGGTATCGTGCCATGGCTGGTTATTGCGGGGGCAATTATTGCAGCAAATATCTATGGCAGCGGCAATATTCCTGGATTCGTCTACGGCATCTACATCTCGATGTTCTTGTTCTTTACAAGTTTTGCGGTCAACATGTATCTGCAATACAAAAAACAGGGTAAATGGGCGAGTTATTATTACGGCGAGCGGGGCTATATGGTCCTTAGTCTCGTCGCTAAGTCTGTTCTCGCATGGCAAGTATTTGCTGGAGCACTTCGTCCATAACTCGATGAGCAAAGTAGTTATTTTTGATTTCGACGGCACCATCGCCGACACTTTCCCAGTAGTACTGGATATTTTTCATAAGGTACAGCGCCGGGCGGTGCCACTAACAAAAGAAGAAGAAATTCTGATGCGCGGAGCCGCCCTGATGCAGGTAAAACTGCGTGTCGTTATAAAGGCAGCTGCCCGCCTCGATATCCCATTCTGGCGCTTGCCATTTGTCTTTGCCATTTCGCAACTACTGCTCAAAAAAAGAATGAATGAAGTCCAGAGTTATCCCGGTGTGGCGGAGCTTATTAAGAAATTGGCGAGTGATGGCGATGAGCTATTCATTGTTAGTACCAATAGTACAGGGAATATTAGACGATTCTTAAAATCACAGGATCTCAGTGACCATTTTGTAAAAATTTACGGCAACGTACGCCCACGCAATAAGGCAAAAGTAATTCGTCACATCGTACGCTGGCGCAACGCAAGTCCTGGACATGTATGGTTTGTGGGCGATGAGGACCGTGACGTAGCAGCCGGTCATGCTGCGGATGTCCCGGCTCTAGCGGTAACATGGGGCTACAACGACCTCGATCAACTAAAGCAAGCTCAGCCGACGCATACAGTTACCAGTGCTGCCGAACTTTACCAGCTTATCGATAAAGGAACTCATGAAACGAACTGACGAAGTATACGAAGTAACGATCACTAAGCTTATTCATGGCGGACAGGGACTTGCCGAGTTGCCCGATGGGCGCAAAGTGTTTGTCTGGAACGCTCTACCTGGCGAGAAAGTGAAAGCACGTATTATTAAGCAAAAGCGATCCTACGCCGAGGCGATCGCGGACGAAGTTATCACTCCTTCTTCTGAGCGAATTGCACCAAAAGAAGACAATTATCTGGCGACCTCGCCGTGGCAAATGATGACCTACGAGGCGGAAAATCGTTACAAAACAGAGATAGTGAAGGAACTTTTCACGCGTGAAAAGGTTATACTTCCGGAGTTTGCAGAGGCCATCCACACCGATAACGAGTGGCACTATCGTAATAAAATGGAATATTCATTCTGGGGTGACGACGACGGCCTGCACTTGGCACTGCATCTGCGCGGCAGTCATGGTAAACAGATAGTAACAGGGAGCCAACTAGCACTACCCGCCATTGATACGGCTGCAAATGCCGTCTGCGAACTGCTCTCGGAATTGCAAACACGGGCTGGAGATTTGAAGACAATAATTGTTCGCACGAGTCAAAACGGTGATGTAGTAGCCGCTTTGTATACAAAACTTACCAAGTTTACCAAACTCGAATTACCCAAAGAGCTGAAAGGCTTACGGGTTTATCATTCCAACCCAAAAAGCCCTGCATCCGTACCCACGAAGCTATTGCAAGAATTGGGGGACGTAACGCTCGCCGATGAATTACTCGGAAAATCATTTGTGTACGATGTCGACTCATTTTTTCAGGTCAACATTCCCATTTTCGAAAAGGCACTGGAGCGCATCAAGAATGCATGCGCCGATGAGGAAATTACCGATATGTACGCTGGCGTCGGGAGTATCGGACTGAGTGTTGCCAAGAAAAGTGTCGAGCTGATCGAGCTAGATCCGGCCACTGTAGCCATGGCCCGTGAAAACTTTGTGAAAAGTAATTTACAGGGAGAAGTCATCGAAGCCTCGACCGAAAAGGCGCTGGAACATATTACTGGTAAAAACACGATTATTTTTGATCCCCCACGGGCAGGTCTGCATGCGAAGGTGGTGGGGCGAGTACTGGAAACATTACCGCCACAGGTTATATATCTCAGTTGCAACCCGGCGACTCATGCCCGGGACTTGGCACTCCTGCAGGGTGCATACGAGATTACTCAATTCAAAGTCTTCAACTTCTTTCCACGCACCCCGCATATCGAAACTCTCGCCGTTCTAAAGCGTAAGAACTGATATAATAGGGCACATGAATTATTGGAGGGAACGCTCGGCGCCGTATAAGCCGGGTCAAACGGCAGCTTTTAAAGTCTCGCGCTCAAAAATTGAGCTGTTTATGCAGTGTCAGCGCTGTTTTTGGCTGGATGTGCGTCTAAAGATTACACGACCCAACAGCCCCCCATTTAACATCAACAAGGCTATCGACGAACTTTTCAAGAAAGAATTCGATACGTACCGCAAAGCAGGCAAACCGCACCCGCTAATGGTGGAGTTTAATGTGCCGGCGATTCCGTACGAACACGAGCAACTCGATACTTGGCGCGAAACTTTTGTAGGAGTGGTAGCAATACACAAACCGACAAATTTACATGTCTTCGGCGGCATCGATGATCTGTGGATGGGCGACGACGGCAAAGCGATAGTGGTCGATTATAAAGCGACCGCCAAAGATAGGGAAGTAAGCATCGACAGCGATTGGCAAATCAGCTACAAACGCCAACTGGAAGTCTACCAGTGGCTACTCCGGCAAAATGGCCTGGATGTCAGCGACACTGGTTATTTTGTGTATGCCAACGGCCGGATGGACATGGATGGCTTTAATGACCGTGTCGAATTCCGCACAAAAGTCATTCCGTACAAGGGTAGCGATGCTTGGGTTGAACCGACGCTTGAGAAAATGAAAGCCTGTATGGATCAAGACGATATGCCGCCGGTTGGCGATAGTATCATCGGTGGTCCGTGCGAGTTCTGTACGTATGCCCGCCAACGTACCGCGCTGACGCTAGAAGCGGTGCAGACAAAATCTGCCAAAACCAAGAAGTCTTAGGATATACTAATAGCCATGTTAGATATTCAGTTTATCCGCGATAATTCCGAACTTGTGGCCGAGAAATCGAAACAAAAGGGCTACGATGTTGATATTTCACAGCTCCTTGAGTTGGACGGTCAGCGCCGCACCCGCCTGACGCAGATCGAAGAACTACGCGCTCGCCGTAACACGCTCAACGACGAAGCCAAAGGGCAACGTCCGACCGACGAACAAATTGCCGCTGGCAAACAGCTTAAAGAAGAACTGGTGCAGCTCGAAACCGAATTAAAAGGTCTCGAAGCGCACTACGACGAACTGCTCAAAAAAGTGCCAAACATGCCTCTCGAAGATGTGCCGGTTGGTGTCAGCGAGGACGAAAATGTAGTAGCGCGCACCGTGGGTGAGAAAACTCATTTCGATTTTACACCGAAGAGTCATTGGGAAATCGCCGAAGCTCGCGACCTCATCGACAAAGAACGCGCTACAAAAGTCGCCGGCCCCCGCTTTGCGTATATTAAGGGCGACTTAGTACGCCTCCAGTTTGCAATTATCCAATTTGTTCTTGCAACGGTGGGTGACGAACATATTATTCAACACCTAATCGAAGAGAACCATCTGAACCTGACTGCCAAGCCATTCATGCCCGTATTGCCGCCGGCGATGATAAAGACCGATGTCTTCGCAGCTATGGACCGCCTGGAACCGCGCGACGACCGTTACAAAGTCGGTGAACCAGAAGACGATTTGTGGCTGCAGGGGAGTGCCGAACACACGCTCGGCTCAATGTACAAAGACGAAATTCTCGATGCGGCACAGTTGCCGGTTCGATATATCGGTTACAGCTCGAGTTTCCGCCGCGAAGCCGGTACCTACGGCAAAGACACCGAAGGTATCATTCGGATGCACCAGTTCGACAAGCTGGAGATGGAAGTATTCAGCACGCCCGAAACAGGGCTGGATGAGCACAAACTTTTGTGCGCTATTCAGGAGTATCTGGTACAGCAGCTCGGTTTGCCATATCAAGTTATTCAAAAATGTACCGCCGACATCGGCAAGCCAAACGCACGCGGTATCGACCTGGAAGTCTGGATGCCCGGACAGGACAAATACCGCGAAACACACACCGCCGATTACATGACGGACTACCAAACACGCCGCCTCAAAACTCGTGGCCGCAAAGCTGACGGACAAATTGTGCTTTTGCACACCAACGACGCCACTGCTTTTGCGCTCGGCCGAATCATGGTCGCTGTCATAGAAAACTTTCAAACAGCCGATGGCCATGTCAAAGTCCCGGAAGTCCTCCAGCCCTACATGGGCGGCAGCCAAGAATTCTAAAAGTCACAGCCCGAACGGCAATAAAGGCGCGTATAATAAAAGGTGAACGAGGCCGGCATAACTACGGCTCACGTTTGAAAGGGGCAGACAATGCTACAAAAATTTGAAATTAGCGGAGTACACACCGAAATCAGCGACAATTTGCGCAAATACATTACCCGAAAACTTGGCCGCATGGACAAGTACCTGTCGAAGCAAACTCGCGAAAGCGCCCACCTGGAAGTCCGACTCAAAGAGGGCAAAGATAATGGCAAAAAGCAGTGTACCTGCGATGTTGTCCTGCATCTGCCACACGAAACAATAAAGATAAGTGAGAGCACGCTTAATATGTTTGCGGCTGTCGATATTATTCAAGCCAAGCTGAAGCAGCAGATTGAGAAATACAAAGAGTCGCATACTGACCCCAAGCGCCAGCGACGCCTTTTTGCGCGTATGCGCAACGTACCCGTCTCGGAATTCTGAAAACAACTCGAATACGCTTCGCGCCTGACGGTAGGGTCTGTAGCTGCGCCGATGAACCGGTCGGCGGATGTCCGTGCGTATCAAAAAATAGGTTCGCATTCTTGGCTACAAAACGCTACAATAACAAGGATAAATTGAGGATATCCTAACCAGGGAGCGACTATAAGCATGCATACAGTCTTTAAGAAAATTCTAGGTGACCCACAGGCCAAAACCGTCAAGCGACTTCGTAAGCGGGTTATTGACGTAAATAAACTCGCACCAAAATACGAGAAAATGTCCGATAAGGACTTAAAGGCGCAGACTGATGTTCTTAAAAAACGTCTAAAAAAAGAATCACTTGATAAAATTTTGCCCGATGCATTCGCTGTCGTACGTGAAGCCGCCAGCCGGACGCTCAAGCAGCGTCATTTTGACGTGCAGCTGATTGGTGGCATGGTGTTGCACGAAGGCAATGTATCAGAAATGAAAACCGGTGAAGGAAAGACACTGGTGGCAACCGCGCCGGTGTACCTCAATGCACTGACCGAAAAAGGTGTGCACGTCGTGACGGTAAACGATTACCTCGCGCAACGCGATGCCGGTTGGATGGGCCAGGTCTACAATTATCTTGGCCTGACAACCGGTGTTATTTTGGGCGACCACTCGTATGTTTTTGACCCTAACTTTACCAACGAAGAGCACCAGGACGAGCGTTTTCGCCACCTCAAGCCATCAACCCGACAAGAAGCGTATGCCGCCGATGTCACCTATGGTACCAACAACGAATTCGGTTTCGATTATCTTCGCGATAACATGGTTCGCGAAGTAGATCAGCTGCGCCAACGCGATTTGCACTATGCCATCGTGGACGAAGTTGACTCAATCCTTATTGACGAAGCTCGTACGCCGCTGATTATCTCGGCTCCAAGCGCTGCCAGCGGTACCGCCTACGCACAGTTCTCAAAAGTAGTGCGCAGCCTCGAAAAAGACAAGCACTACGAAACCGACGAAAAGCATAAAACGGTCATCTTGACTGACGCTGGTATCGAAAAGCTCGAAAAATCACTGAGTATCGACAACCTGTATGGCTCAGAAAACATCCGTACTATTTATCACTTGCAGCAAGCGCTGCGTGCCCATGCTCTGTTTAAGCGCGACAAGGACTATGTGGTGACCAAAGACGGCGAAGTCGTGATCGTCGACGAGTTTACCGGACGTTTGCTGGCTGGTCGTCGTTATAACGAAGGATTGCACCAGGCCATAGAAGCCAAAGAAGGTGTCGAAGTCCAGCAAGAGTCTATGACGCTGGCAACTATTTCGTTCCAGAACTACTTCCGTTTGTATGAAAAACTTGGTGGTATGACCGGTACGGCTCAAACCGAGAGCGAGGAGTTCCACCAAATCTACAAACTTGATGTTGTCGAAGTGCCCAGTAACCGTGGCCTGGCGCGCCTGGACCGCACCGACCGAATTTATCGCACCGAAAAGGGCAAGTTTGGCGCCATTGTCCGTGAAGTAAAGATGTTGCACCAAAAAGGCCAACCAGTGCTGATCGGTACCGTATCGATTGAAAAAAACGAAGTGCTCGCTGGCGCCCTCAAGAAAGCCGGTGTTCCGCATCAAATCTTAAATGCCAAGAACAACGAACGCGAAGCCGCAATTGTTGCCAAAGCCGGCCAAAAAGGTGCCGTGACGCTGGCGACTAACATCGCCGGTCGTGGTACCGACATCGTGCTCGATGAAGACGTAAAAGAACTTGGCGGACTATTTGTGCTCGGGTCAGAACGCCACGAATCCCGGCGTATCGACAACCAGCTGCGTGGTCGTTCCGGTCGCCAGGGCGATCCGGGTGTGACGCAGTTCTTCGTCAGTACCGAGGACGACCTGATGCGAATCTTCGGGGGTGAACGCATCGCTTCCATTATGAATCGCATGAGTGTCGACGACGACACGCCAATCGAAAACCGCCTTATTTCTCGTAGCCTCGAAGGTGCTCAGAAAAAAGTAGAAGGCTATCACTTCGACCAACGTAAGAACGTCGTCCAGTACGACGACGTCATGAACCGTCACCGCAAAGCGACCTATTCTATGCGGCGCGAAATTTTGCGCACCGACGACATCAGCAAGCGCATCAACGCCCTGATAGACCAGCAAGCGCACGAGCTGGCAACCTCGCCCGATATTATGAGCGAAAACTTCGAAACGATAGTCAAAGAAGTATTTCCGTTCGATGACGCGGCCCTCGACCGTTTGTTTGACACCGAAGCCAGCAAGTTCGAAGACGTACTGAAAACCGAAGCCAAAGAACTCTACGCTAGCCGCGAAGTTACCTTTGGCAAAGAATCGATGCGCAAATTCGAACGTGATATCTACCTGCAGATTCTCGATAATCTCTGGATGCAGCATCTCGAAAATATGGACCATTTGCGAGAGGGCATTCACTGGATGAGCGTTGGTCAGCAGGATCCACTGGTCGAATACCGTCGTCGTGGACAACAGATGTTCGAAAGCATGCAAAACATGTTACGCCACGATGTAACGATGTATCTCTTTAACGCCGTGCCGGTCGAAGATCTCGAGCAACCGACCGAGACCGAACTTACCCGAGCTGCTCGCCGATCAATCAGCAATGCCGATCAGATTACGACTACCGAAACCGAGTTTGATGAAAAGGATTTTGTGACCAAAAAGCAAGTTAACGATGATGCAAAAAAGGCTGATTTAAAACGCAAAAAAGCTCGCAAAACAGAACGCAAACGTAAGACTGCCGCGCGCAAGCGTAAATAAGGGGAGGGCTAGATCGCTCAGTGAAACATACCGTATCCGAAATTGTTTTAAAAAACGGCGCTCGAGGACTACTCGTGCACGTTCCGAATGCCAGCGTTATGACGTTCGACATCAATTTTCGGGCTGGTGAATATTTAGTACCTGCTAAGAAATGGGAAGTCCCGCACCTGATGGAGCATGTGCTACTGGGTGCGAACGAATTAATACCAAAGGCTCGTGACTTTCAGGCAGAACTCGAAAAAAACGGCGCCTATAGTAACGCCTCGACAGGTGTCTATGACATCACCTACGAAGCCGAGTGTGCCGATTTTGAGTGGGACCGCGTATTGGGGCTAATGCTTATCGCCATTAGCCGCCCCTTGTTTTTACAAGAAGAATTCGATGCCGAATTCGGCAACGTTCAAGAAGAAATGGCAGCGCGATCCAACAACCATTTCCGTCGTCTGAGCCTCGAAATGCGCAAAGAATTTGGGTTACTCGTAAAGACCGATTCCGAGCGTCTCAAACTCATGAGCAATGTTAAAAACGAAGATGTCCGCAAGCATTACGAGCGAACACATAATGCTCCTAACATGCGGTTCGTTGTCGCGGGCAATCTGACTCCACGACGCAGGCAGGTTATCGAAAGCTTATTCGGCACGGTTGAGCTACCGGGCGATGGAGAACGATATGCATTGCCTGCAGAGATTCCGGCGACCCTGAACAAGCCGGTGTATGTGCATAACGAAACTGTCGAAAACATGTACTTTTATATCGATACGTTCATGAACCGACGTATGTCCGACCCTGAAACCGATGCGCTTAATCTCGTTAACACCATGCTCACCGAAACCTTGTACTCAAAAATTCTCGGCGCGGCGCGTGAGCGGGGGCTGGTGTACGGCATGAACTCGGGCTTGTCACAGACCAAAGACGCCAGTAACTGGTGGTTTGGCGCGCAGGTATCCGACAAAAACGCTGGGCCACTGTTTGATATTATCGTGAGGGAAATTCACAAAGTGCTCGGCGGTGACATTCCGACTGACGAAATCGAAACTACCAAACAATACGCCCTGGGCCGCTTCCAACGCAGCGCCCAAACGGTAGGGGGTACGGCTGGAGGATATACCGGGCGTTACTTCTTCGACGAAATTATCGAAGAATATGATCGTATCCCGGAACGTATCAAAGCCATCCAAAAAGAGATGATTGTCGATGTCGCACGCCAACTGTTTGCCGAGGATGTCTGGGGGCTTGGAATACTTGGTGATTGCGGCGATAGTTTTGCAGCAGATCTTTGCCAAAACATTATGCCCCTCTGGGCCAAAAAGGGAGTGTAAGAAACCATGGAAGATACGCTGAAGGCTGCGAGCACATTGCAAGGAGCCTTGCAAGACGCCACGTCACGTATGAAGATTAGCGAGCTTGAAAAAGAGCGGTCAGCTCTGCAGGCAGAGAGCCAGGCGACAGATTTTTGGGACGATAGCCAGCACGCCCAAGCGGTGATGAAGCAAATTTCGAAGCTGGAATACCGTACTGGTGTATGGCTCGGCATGCAAAAGGAACTGAGTGAAATTATCGAGCTGCTGCAGCTGGGCGACACCAGTGTCGGTGACGAGCTAGAGGCGCAACTGGCCCAGCTTACTGATAGATTCGATGCGCTCAAGGCCGACCTAAAACTTGTTGGACCCTTCGATGATTACGATGCCATCGTGAGCATCTATGCGGGGGCAGGGGGCACCGATGCCCAAGACTGGGCTGGGATGCTGCTGCGCATGTATGTGCGCTGGGCCGAAAAACAAGGCTTTACCGTTACGACGGCCGATGAATCCGCCGGCGACGAAGCAGGTATCAAGAGCGTGACATTAGAAATTTCTGGCAATTTTGCCTATGGCAAACTAAAGAGCGAACACGGGGTGCATCGTTTGGTACGGCTGAGCCCGTTCAACTCTGATAATCTTCGGCAAACTTCCTTTGCCAAAGTCGATGTATTGCCAAAGATTGATAAGCCAGACGAGTTGATAATCGACGAAAAAGAGCTCAAGATCGATGTATTTCGCAGTGGTGGTCACGGCGGCCAAAGCGTGAACACCACAGATTCCGCTGTCCGTATCACGCACCTTCCAACAAACATTGTGGTGGTGATCCAAAACGAGCGCAGCCAGCTCCAAAACCGCGAAACCGCCATGACAATTTTGCGTTCACGCCTCGCGCAGCTCCAACTAGAACAGCACAAAGAAGAACTGGGCGAGCTTAAGGGCCCCAACGAGCAGGCGGCATGGGGAAATCAAATTCGCAGCTATGTCCTGCACCCGTATAAACAAGTTAAAGACCTCCGTACTCGTTACGAAACGAGCAATATCGACGACGTACTTGATGGCGATCTTGATGCACTGATTGACGCGTATCTAGAGCATTCCTTAGGACAGTAAGTTGACAAAAAAGCTTTATTATGCTAATGTTTAACCTGTAAACATTCGTAATCAAAATACTAGGAATAAAAAATGAATACGCCTCACACACCCGAAGACAAACCAATGCCCGTACCGCAATCATTGCTGGCTATGAATCTTGGGATAAATGCCGTGCGCCCCATGGTTGAGGCTACATCTGACGGCGATATCACTATACCCGAAACGGAATCGACGGCACTTATTACGGGAATTCCAGACCATCTTCGTAAGCGCGTGCCAGTTGTCGAAGTGATTCCAAACTATGGTGTGCCAAAACTGACGGTAGAAGTACCGCAACACATACGCGACGACAAGTAATTTCCAACATAACTGCCCCTAAAGCCCCTAACACCAGGGGCTTTTTGTCTGTTATAATAAAGCTAATGATTCTTTTGGATAGGGTAACCAAAGTCTACGGCAAAGGCGGCGTGCCGTCGCTTGATCGTATTAGTCTTCACGTCGAACCAAAAGAGTTCGTGATTGTTGTAGGCCAGAGTGGTGCGGGTAAAACGACGCTGTTACGTCTGTTGACCCGAGAAGAGCGCCCTAGCAGCGGCAAAATTATTATTGGTGGAATCGATTACGACAAACTCAAAGACAAAGACATCCCCTTATTACGACGCAAAATTGGCGTAGTATTCCAGGACTTTAAGTTGCTCCCGAACAAAACCGTATTCGAAAACGTGGCGTTTGCCCTCGAGATCGTCGGCATGGGTAAAAAAGAGATTCAGCATACGGTGCCAAAAGTTCTCGACATCGTAAACCTGAAGGGCAAAGAAAAGCGCATGCCTATGGAACTATCCGGTGGTGAGCGCCAGCGTGTGGCCATCGCCCGTGCCATTGTGCGCCAACCCAAAATCCTGATTGCTGACGAACCAACGGGTAACCTTGACCCCAAGCATGCCTGGGACGTCATCCGCGTTCTCGAAAAGATTAATCGTTACGGCACGACCGTGCTTCTGACCACGCATAATCAAGAGATCGTTAATAAACTTAAACGCCGCGTGGTAACTATTAGCCACGGTAAAGTTGCTAGCGACAAAGCTAACTCAACCTACGAAAAGCTATAACCCATGAGCTTTAAACGTAAATCGACCACTTTTAGACGTATCATCCAGGCCGGGATGATTAACTTTGTGCGCAATGCTAGCCTGGCGATTGCCGCTATGGCAGTGATGGTTGTGACGCTTACTATCGTTTTATTTTCAATTGTCACTAATGCGACATTTACGAACACGATTCAACAAATCACCGACAAAATCGACATCTCGGTCTATCTAAAGGACGAAATAACTCCTCAGCAAAAGAATGACCTGGTAAAGCATCTGCAGCAGTTACCAAATGTTAAAAGCCTGACATATCTTTCCAAAGATGATGCACTGAAACGTTATGTGAAGCAAAATAGCGGCAATGCCGATCTGTTGTCGGCAATTAACGAGACCTCTAACCCCTTACCGGCAACCATCCTAATAAAGCCGCGTGATCTCAACAAAATTCAGGATATCAAAGACTACCTTAGTACGAAAGATATTGCCGCACAGCAATCTAACGAGCCGTCATATTCGGGTGACCGTAAAGCTGCTATCGACAAAATTACCCATGCCACTAACATCCTGCGCGAGATTGGTATCGCGACGGTGATTATCTTTACGATTATTTCGGCGCTCATTATCTTCAACACGATTCAGATGGCAATCTTTAACCGGCGCGACGAGATTCAGATTATGCGTCTGCTGGGCGCCAGTACCTGGTATATCCGCGGACCGTTCGTTGTCGAGAGTATTATTTATGGCATTCTGTCGGCTATTATCTCGGTACTTATCATAAATGGTGCGTTTGCTGCCTCTAGTGGGGCATTGCAGGCTAGTGCGCTCGGGCTGCTTGATATCAATTATGCGAACGAGTTCTTTACTTCACACTACTTATGGCTTTTGACACTACAGCTGGGCGTTGGTATAGTTATTGGAGCCGCATCTTCTGTCATCGCGACCGCGCGCTACCTCAAATTCAAAACATCTAAGTAGTAAATAAACAGCCAGATAAAGGCCTTGTAGCGGGGGCAAGAACAACAATATTAGAACGAGCGCGGGGCAAGTTTTTTGCGTTCTAAAGCCAGCGAGGGTAGTTTACAAAACATATGCGTTATGGTATACTCAAATCAAGCATAAACAAGACAAAAACTATGCCAAAAACAACTAAAAAAACACTTTTCAGCACCGTGTCGAGCCGCTTGGCTCTATTTGCAGTTACGGCTGTATTACTTGTTGCAGGGGTGACTGCGGGCTTTAAGAGTGTCTATGCGGCAAATGCAACCTGTAACTCCATTGCCGAATGTAGCGCTCAGATTAGCGCCAGTAAGAATGCTGTCGCTAACCTTCGTGCTGAGGCAGTGAGTTATCAAGACGCCGTCGCGCGCCTGAATGGCCAAATATCCATATTACAGACCCAGATTGATTACAATACCAGCGAACAAGTACGCATTGCGGCTGAAATTACGGCTAAGCAGGCCGAGATCGACCATGAACGCCAGATTCTTTCGTCTACTCTCAAGGCGATGTATGTCGACGACCAAATGAGTACCATTGAAATGCTAGCTACGAGCAAAAACTTGAGTGACTATGTCGATAAAGAAGAGTATCACACGGCTGTTCAGTCAAAAATTCAGAGTACGCTCAAAGAAATCGCCGTGCTTCAGGCGCAATTACAATTACAAAAGTCACAAGTAGAAGCACTGCTTGCCGAGCAGCATGCCCAGCAGGATCAGCTAGCATCAGCGCGAGCCGAGCAGGCTAACCTCCTGGCATATAACCAGAGCGAGCAGTCTGCGTATAACGCTCAAACATCAGCTAACCAGTCGAGGCTCGATGCCCTTATTGCTGCTCAGCGCCGAGCTAACAACGATACGAGCGCCGCATATTACTTCCTGCGTTTCCCTGGTGCTGTCGGCGGTGTAAACGGCTACAATTACCCATACGCAAATGCCGGCTTTGGTATGAGTACCGCTCCGGGTTGTGTTGATAACGATGGCCCCGACCAATGGGGTTACTGCACACGCCAGTGTGTTTCCTACGCTGCTTGGGCGGTTGCTGCCTCTGGCCGAAGTGCACCTTACTTTTACGGTAATGCCAAAGATTGGGTTGGCCAGGCCCGCGCTCACGGTGTTCCGGTCTATACTTCTGACCCTCAGCCAGGCGATGTCGCCATTAGTACTGCCGGTACTTGGGGCCACGCTATGTATGTCGAATCAGTTAGTGGCAACTCTATCTATGTCTCGCAGTATAACCAGCAGCTAAGCGGGCAATACTCGACCCAGTGGCGCACCTACCAGTAAACTAAAACCGAATAACTAAAAAACCTCCTGTTTCGGGAGGTTTTTTAATTCTGCTTACGCTAGCTAAGGTTGCTATAATATATTGATAGTAATAACCGCGATTGACGGATGACAGCAAGGGGAACAGGGTGCAGCGAGTCCAAAACGAACATGTCGAAAATCTAGAGTTAAAAAAGAAACATCGCCTCGGCCGTTTAAGCCTGAAGATATTCGCCGCCATTCTTATTTTTGGTCTCGGACTCAATATTGGTAATGGCAGCATCAGCTTCAGTCGGACAGCTCACAATACGCAGAATAGTAGCTTGCCAGCTCAGCTCGACTACAGCAGCGTCGACAACATCTATAAAAGTCTCAAAGAAAACTACGACGGGAAGCTTACCGAAAGCCAGTTGCTCGATGGTCTGAAAGAAGGTTTAGCGCAGTCGACACACGACCCGTATACCGAATATTTTACGCCCAAAGAGGCCGATGCATTCAAGAACCAATTGAGCGGCACCTTTAGCGGCATCGGTGCGCAGCTGGGTAAAGATAGCGACGGTAACCTGGAGGTAATTGCCCCCATAGCTGGTACACCTGCCGACAAGGCGGGCCTCAAGGCCAAGGACATCATCACTAACATCAATGATGAAAGCACTGCCGGTGTATCTATCGATACGGCAGTCGAGAAAATTCGTGGCAAAAAAGGTACTATGGTTACGCTCAAAATTGTGCGTAACAAGGAACAAGCCCTGACGTTCAAGATTACCCGTGACGATATCAGTATCCCGAGTGTCACCACAAAAACGCTCGACAATAACATCGGTTACATTCAAATTTCGCAATTTGGGGACGATACCGCCGAACTTACCACCAAAGCAGCTGCCCAGTTTAAGGCAGCAGGGGTAAAGGGAATTATTCTTGACCTTCGCTCTAACCCAGGTGGCCGCCTCGACGCAGCCGTGAGCGTCTCGGATCTGTGGGTCCCGACAGGCAAAACTATACTGCAAGAAAAGCAGGGCAGCACCGTCATAAAGAACTATCCCGCCAGTGCTGGCGGCTCGCTCGAGGGCATGCCAACGGTGGTACTGATCGATGGCGGCAGTGCTTCGGCCTCAGAAATTACTGCCGGCGCACTTAAGGACAACAACGCCGCCACGCTCATTGGCACCAAATCGTATGGTAAGGGTGTGGTGCAGCAGGTAATTCCGTTTCGTGATGGCAGCGAACTGAAGGTAACTGTCGCCAGCTGGTACCGACCCAACGGCCAGAACATCAATAAAAAAGGCATTTTACCGGATACCGAGGTGAAAGTTAGCGATGCCGATATCGCGGCAGGGAACGATACGCAACTGACTGCCGCCGAGCAAAAGCTGGCTAATCTGTAGAATTAGCTTGCTCTAGAGACGCAAGCTACGGTAGTATAGACAATATAAATTAGAGGTGTAAGCGGTAGATGACACAACCGACTAAGTATGTGTTTGTGACAGGTGGTGTGCTTTCCGGATTAGGAAAGGGTATCACCGCCGCTTCTATCGCTACTCTTCTCAAGGCTCGGGGTCTTAAAGTAAACCTTCAAAAATGTGATCCGTATCTTAGTGTTGATGCGGGGCTGCTCAATCCGCGTGAACACGGTGAGTGTTTTGTTACCAAAGACGGTGCCGAGACCGACCTCGACCTGGGGCACTACGAGCGCTTTATAGACGAAGAATTAACGCAAAAAAGCTCGCTGATGAGCGGACGCATTCTGCTCAAGGTCATTTCTGATGAGCGCCACGGCTTGTACGAAGGCAAGTCAGTGCAAATCATCCCCCATGTTACGGGTGCCATCCAGGCCAACATAATAGCTGCCGGGGAAGGCTATGATGTGCACATTGTAGAAATTGGCGGCACGGTTGGTGACTACGAATCCCTGAGTTTTATTGAAGCTATCCGTGAAATGGCCCTAAAAGTCGGCCGCGAACACTGCATGTTTGTGCATGTGGTATACATGCCATATCTTGGTGCAAGCAAAGAGTTTAAGACGAAACCGGCTCAGAATTCTGTCCGGGATATTCGGGGCCTCGGTATTACCCCCGATGTGCTCGCCGTGCGTAGCGAAGACCCGGCGCCACCATCTATCAAAAAGAAACTGAGCCTCTTTTGTGGCGTGGACGAAGAAGCGATTGCCTTACTACCAAATGCGGCGAGTATTTACGAGGTTCCCTTAACAATCGAAGATACTGGGGTAGCAGCGGTGATCTGTAAGCGCTTGGGTGTCGATGGTGTTAAAAAAGCCGACCTCACTCAGTGGCGGGCGATGGTCAAGAACGCCACCCACAAACATCCTCGAACCGTTACGGTGGGAGTAATTGCCAAATACCTCGACAATACCGATACGTACATGTCGGTTTTCGAGGCGCTTAAATCCGCCGCTTGGTCGAATGACACGAACATCAATATCGAATGGATTGATGCCGAGAAACTTGAGTCAGCTAAAGATGTCGGCAGTATTTTGGACACCGTCGATGGTATTGTCGTGCCCGGTGGATTCGGTAGCCGCGGGGTAGAGGGCAAGATCAAGGCCGCACAGTATGCACTGACCACCAAGAAACCCTACCTGGGGCTCTGTTATGGCCTGCATATGGCAGTGATCGCTGCAGCTCGCTTGGGCGGCCTGGAAGGTGCCAACACAACCGAGTCAGACGCAAAGACTAAATACCCCGTTATCGACACGATGGAAGGCCAAGAGGGCAAGCAAAATACCGGGGGCACCATGCGTCTTGGTAACTATGATTGTGATTTGGCACCTGGAAGCCTCGCCGAAAAGGTGTATGGGACCAAGAAAATTGTCGAACGACACCGTCACCGCTACGAATGTATGGCAGAGTATGTGCCAAAATACGAAAGTTGGGGCATTCGTGCTGTCGGAGTTAACCCGGCCACCAAGCTTGTCGAAGTGATAGAAGGGGTCGACCATCCATATTTCCTGGCCAGTCAATTCCACCCCGAGTTCAAGTCACGCCCAACTCGCCCACACCCAATGTTTGATGGTTTTATCGCCAGTCTTGTTGTCAAAAAGTGAAAATTATCGCAAATCATTGCAAAATAAACGAAAGTGAGTTAGCGTAAGCTGTATGGAACCAAACTCCCCCACCCCTAGTGCGCACCCTAAAAGAATATTACTCGTCGAGGACGACGATGCACTCGCTAATGTCTACCTGATGCGTTTGCAGGCCGAAGGCTTCGACGTTCGTCGTGTGGCCAATGGCGAAGAGGCCCTCGCCAGTGCTATGAACTACAAACCCGACCTGGTACTGCTAGATGTCATGATGCCAAAGGTAAGTGGTTTCGATGTACTGGATATCCTGCGTAATACGCCAGAAACTGCCAACCTCAAGATTATTATGCTCACCGCACTCAGCCAAGAGAGCGATAAAGATCGTGCTAATAGTCTCGGTGTCGACGACTACCTGGTGAAGTCACAAGTTGTGATTGCTGATGTCATCGACCGCATCAAGCACCACCTCGGCGTTTAACTGATATACCGCTGCTGGTTATACCTGGCCGTCATGATATGATAGGCCTCGAATGAGTGAATCCTTACCAGAGAAGAAGACAAAAAAGTGGACAATTGAAGCCGCCGTAAGGCTTGGATGGTTTGTCAGAGAACATGTCTCGTTTATGCCTGGACAAGATGTTGGGCGGTACGAACGGCACAACATCGAGCTGAAGCAACGATTAAGAACAGTACATCCACATGCCATCAAGCACCACAAATTGCATAACTTTATCGCTGGCATTCCGGACAAATTTCCCGAACAGCACATCGAAGATGATCGGGTACGTTTGATTAAAGCGCTGCGTCTAGAGCCTGGACGTAATTGGGAAAGTTTGAAGCTAATTACTTCTGCACTTTGTAATGATCGACATAAAGCCAAAACTGCAAAAGATATCGAGAGAGCAGCGTATGCGGGTTCTCGATCGTCAGCACCGCTGGAAATGGTATATCGAGAGGTTGCCGCCGATCAAAAAGCATGTGCTTGGGTACTAAATCTCAACGCCGAAGCCACTGCCGGGATTACGGAGTACATTGTACCAACCGAGATACAAGGGATAGTCATAGGTTTTTCGGGACTCGGAATCAGTCACATGAGCCAGATAAATGATTCGGCTCTCACCGTAAGATTTTATTCAGTACCAGAAGAACAATAAAAAACCGCTCAACTGTGAGCGGTTTTTTTTCAGTACAAGAAGATTAGACGACAGTGACTTCGGTGCGCTTGACCGTTTTGCCGGTAAAGAGACGAACGCGGCGAGTAGAGTAGGTAACAATACCATCTTTCGCGGCGTGAATCGTAAAGTTACGGCTTAAGGACGTGCCAACGCCCGCACGCTTAGTCAGGCCGACCTGACGGACAATAACTTGGCCAACTTTAACCTTTTCGCCACCAAATAATTTAACTCCAAGTCGCTGACCTGGTGAGTCTCTGGTGTTTTTGGCGGTACCGCCTGCTTTGACGTGTGACATATAGTTGCTTCCTTTACTGCGGCTCGTCCTAGGTGGCGCATTACTGCGTTGCCGGAGATACGTCCTCGCTCACCGTACCTCAGTACGACTCGCTGTGGGCGTTCACACGGCTCCTTGCACTGCATCCACCTAGGTCAAGCCTTAACAGTGGATGAGCGGAGCTACTTTCTTGTTAATACGAGCAGCTGGCGGGCAACGATCTGATCTTCACGATAGTAGATTAAATCTTCACTCCGACTGTGCTCAAAACTCACTCGATTGTACCCTAATTGCTCGAGTTGGTCAAGAAGAGAAAGGTGCTTGAATGTGCCATCCGGCTTCTTCCAAGCGGGTATTGCCAGGCATAGTCGAGTATTGGTCGGAATTTGGCTGCCAATGTTGCGCAAAAAGTGAGACAAGATCAGATTGCAGGTGCTTGCAATGGTGTTGAGCTTTTCTGGTGGTGGCAGCTGGCTAAGGGGTTGTCCCAGATATGTTTCGGAAGCGACAAGATCAAACTGTGTGCTCCAGGTGGCACTTGTGGCATCACCGACTTCCAGGGGCACATCGCTTGTATCTATTGCAAATGCGTCTGCTAGCCACTCTAGGTTGCTTTTGGTGTAGCTGATCATTCTTGGGTCCAAGTCGCTTCCGAAGGCATTGTAGCCCATGAGCGTGGCTTCTTGTAACACCACACCGGTGCCGCAAAAAGGATCCAGCACGCGAAGTTTCTGGGCTGGAGCGTCCTTTATTTCGCCAGAGGCAACATTGATGAGTATCTGAGCTAGTTTTGGGGGCAACATGCCGACGCGGGCATCGCGCTTTGGCCGCAGCTGGTCGCGCTTTGTGTAGGCGGCAATGTCTTGTTCGGCAATTGTCCGCGCAATGATGGTAGAGCCGTTGCTTCGGAGCACGACAATTTCGTAGCCACTCCGATCCAAATCATTGTGAATGACTTGGGGGGTAGACAGGTGCAGCTCATCTTTACTTGATACGAGGCGTACCGAACGGTCGGTGGCTTTTTTGAGCGCTTTTTTGAGCTCTAGGCCTGTAGCCATAAGTTTTTGAGGTGTAATAGCGAATCCGTAGGCACTGACTCCCAGTTGCAATTTTCCTTCGCCCGCGAAGTTAACTACAAACGGCAGGTCGCCACGTAAATAACTGGCGACTTTTGGCCACGCGTCTGTCTCTAGCACCGCTACAATGCGGGCTAGTTTTATGGTACCGCCCAAGCGGCGTAGTGCGGTGGGCTCTAGAGGGCTCGTGATAACAACTGATTGGTCGCTTGATACCATTAAAGACCCGGAACCATAGAGGCTTTCGAGTTCAGCGCGGCCCAGCGCCGGCTGGCGACCTAAAATACAAAGGGTGTCGTTTTCGTGCATCTTTCCTCCAGTATACCGCCCCTGAGCATATTTTTAGGTATAATACGTACACATGAGCGACAATCCCGAGGCCATGAGCTTTATAAAACGACGCTGGAAGCTACTGCTCAATATCGCCACGTTGCTTGCGCTGGTGGTGCTTATTATTGCCAGTCGCCATCAATTATTCGAGACCATCAAAAACTTTTCACGGGTAAATGTGTGGGTATTGCTGCTGGTGATACCTGTCGAGTACCTCAATTATCATGCCCAGGCGCGGCTTTATCAGCGATTGTTCGCTATGGTGGGGAATAAGCTGAGCATGAAAACATTGTTGCGCGCTTCGCTGGAGCTCAACTTTGTAAATCATGTGTTTCCGAGCGGGGGCGTGACGGGTATTTCTTATTTTGGGCTCCGACTTCGCGGCGAGGGCGTAGGCGCAGCAAAATCGACACTGGTCCATGCCATGAAACTTATTCTTGTGTTTTTGTCGTTTGAACTATTGTTGATTTTCGGCATGTTTGTCTTGGCAGTTAACGGCAAGGCCAGCAACATGACTATATTTATCGGTAGTTCTTTATCGACGCTATTAATTGTAGGTACCGCTGTTGCTATATATGTGGTCAGTAGCCGCAAGCGTATCGAAGCATTCTTTACAGCCGTTACAAAATGGCTCAATAAGCTTATTCAGGTAGTAAGGCCCAAAAGCCCCGAAACAATTAACATTGCGAAAGCTCAGGAAGCATTTGGCGAATTCCACAAAGATTATAAAGTCATGCGTGCCCAGGCCGGAAACCTTAAGGGGCCATTTTTTTGGGCAACGGTAGCGAACATCACGGAAGTGCTGGTTGTCCTTATCGTCTATATTGCATTTCGCCAGTACGTAAATGTTGGCGCAATTATTTTGGCGTATGCCGTGGCAAACTTTGCCGGCTTAGTTTCGGTATTGCCGGGGGGAGTCGGAGTGTACGAAGCACTAATGACTGCGGTATTAGCTACGGCGGGAGTGCCGGCCAGCGTAAGCCTGCCAGCGACGGTGATGTATCGGGTGGTAAATACGGTGCTCCAGGTTCCACCGGGTTATTACTTCTACCACCGCAGTATTACCGAAGGTAAAATGAAACCCGTGTCCGCTCGCAATGATTGAGCAAGATATTATATTTAGTGTCAGCGACTTTGTAGCTGCCACAAACCAAACGCTGGAGTTTGCGTATTCCAGTGTGGTCATTGAAGGTGAACTGACTAACTTTAAGGTCAGCAAGAACAAATGGGTGTATTTCGATCTCAAAGATGACGATGCCAGTGTTCGTTTTTTCGGAACGGTATATATGCTGCCAGGGCCACTGGAAGACGGCATGCTTATGCGTGTGCGCGGTACGCCACGCTTGCACCCACTGTATGGTTTTAGTGTGACGGTACAGAACATGCAGCCAGTGGGCGAGGGGGCAATCCGTCGTGCCTCAAATCTTTTGCAAACCAAGTTAGCAGCCGAGGGTTTGTTCGACGAAGAGCGCAAACGGCTGCTGCCATATCCACCGGTACGCATCGGCCTTATCGCTTCCAAAGAATCGGCGGCGTTTATTGATTTTATGAAAATCCTCAATGCGCGCTGGGGCGGTATGGAAATTGTTCATGTCGATGTGCAGGTACAGGGCGAGCAAGCCCCGGGACAAGTTGTGCGCGCTATCGAGCAGCTCAATCTTCTCGCCGATTCGCCCGAGGTTATCGTGATTACTCGTGGTGGTGGCAGCCCCGATGATTTGCAAGCATTTAGTACGGAACAAGTGACGCGAGCTGTCGCGGGCAGTCGGATCCCGACCTTGGTAGCAATCGGTCATGAAATCGATGTCTGTCTTGCCGAACTGGCCGCCGACCAACGCGCCAGTACGCCCAGCAACGCCGCAGAGCTCCTGACCCCTGATAAACGAGCACTTTTGCTCGGGTTGGATGATGTAACGGGACAGTTTGAAAAAATCGTCGAGGCTACGGTGCAACAGGCCCGTGGGCAACTAGGCTCACAAGCAGATATGCTAAGCAGCCAACTTGATGCCATTATTAAAACTGCTCGGCAGCAGCTGGAAGTAAACGCGCGCGTCCTCGCTGCAATTAATCCGGCAACTATCTTGCGGCGTGGCTATGCAATCGTACGTCGCCAGGGCAAAATATTACGCTCGGCTGGTTTGTTGTCGGCGGGTGATATAGTGAATATAGAATTTAACGACGGCCACACAGTGGCAAAAGTGGAGTAATCGACATGACTAAGATAACTAAATCGTACCGCGAACTTATGGATGAACTCGATACCGTCATGCAAGCATTGCAGGCTGATGATCTGGATGTCGATGCTGCGATTACTCACTACGAAAATGGCATTCGTCTTACAAAAGAAATCGAAGCCTACCTTACGAAATCCGAAAACAAACTGACAGAACTTCGCAAAACTGCGAGCGAGTAGGCCACAGGTGACGCTGCTCATTTTTATCGGGCTTGGAATAGCATTCTGTTTTAGCTTCGTCGTTCTTTTTGGCGCGCCGTATTTGCCCACGTTAAACAAACAGCTCGAAATATCACTCGATTTACTTGATTTGCAACCAGGTCAGACCATGCTCGAACTAGGCTGCGGTGATGGGCGCGTATTAGTTGCAGCTGCCGAGCGAGGCTGGAACGTGGTGGGGTACGAGCTAAACCCGATATTAGCCTGCCTGGCATGGCTTCGAACCCGCAAATTCGGCCGAAATGTCCGAGTGGTGTGTGGTAACTTTTGGTGGCGCAAGTGGCCCGTAACAGATGGGATATTTGGTTTTATATTACCGCGGTACATGTCAAAATTGGATAAAAAAGTTATACAAGAATGTCGCAAGCCCGTCAAAGTCGTGAGCTTCGCATTCGCCATTCAGGGCAGAAAACCAACCAAGAAAAAAGACGGTGTTTTTATGTATGTGTATCGATAAGGCTTGCAGGGGCGGCCAATGTCGTTTACCATGAGCGGTATGAGAGTTAGAAACCAGTCAGGTGCAATAAATATACTTTTGATTCCCGTAATAGTAGTCACGATATTTTTTATTGGTGCCCTAAGTTTTGCTGCCTGGGCATACCAGGGCCGTCAAGATTATAAAAACAACTCCGATCAAAAAGTTGATGCTGCCGTTGTCGTTGCCAAGCAGCTCGAGGGTACCGTCAAGGACAAAGAATTTGCCGAAAAAGAGAAGTCTCCCCTAAAAGGCTACAATGGCCCCTCGGCCTACGGTAGCCTGTCTATTCAATATCCCAAGAGTTGGAGTGCTTATGTGTCTGATGATACCAATAGTGATCCCTATGTAAATGGCTACTTTTCCCCTGGCGTAGTGCCGACGGTCACTAACGAAAAAGCAGTGTTTGCGCTTCGCGTCCAGGTAGTCCAGCAGAGTTACAGTGATGTCCTTGCGGATTTCCAGAGCACTGTCGAGGAAGGCAAGGCAACCGTTTCGCCGTACAAACTGCCAAAAGTGCCTAGCGTTGTCGGCTCACGAGTCGAAGGCCAGGTCGAAGAAAACAAAACTGGCTCGATGATCCTGCTACCTATGCGCGACAAGACGCTGAAAATTTGGACCAATGCCGTCCAGTATCGTAGCGACCTCGATACTTATATTTTGCCCAACGTCACGTTTTCTCCGTAACCTTTTTATACCCAGGGGTGCTATACTAACAGTTAGTTTAGTGTAAGCGAGGGTAACAGGTTGGCGCACAACGATACGAACAATTTTTCAGCGCCGGTTTTATCGCAGCATCTCCTGCTATCGATTGCCGAACAGTTGAAGTTGCCGTTGCTACAGATTGCGCGCCAAGCCGAACTTGCCAAGCTTACCGCTGGTCCTGCCGACCTTTCCCGTATCCAAACAACTGCCGACATGGCGCTCCATTTACTCGATAGTTACGTACTGGGTGTGCAACTTGCTACCGACGAGCGCAAGCTTTTTGAAACTGAGCCAGTATCGATTTCATCAGTGTTATATGATGCCGGTGCGCAACTTGCGCCAATTGCCAAAGCATATGATGTCACGCTCGATTTACGCCTAGACGGCAAGTATGGACCGGTAATGGCGCACCGGGAAGGCTTGCAATCAGCACTCGTGTCATTAGGGTACGCACTCATCGAGGCGCTGCCGTCGCTCGATCGTCCGCAGCTACGCTTGCAGCTGGCAGCCCACCGTTGCCGCTACGGTATTGTGGCTGGACTGTATTGCGAGGCCGAAGAACTTACGGCCGAAGCTTTGCGCCAAGGTCGCCAGCTGTACGGTCGAGCCCGACAGCCGCTTACGGGTCTATCGGCAAGCAGTGGAGCAGGGGTATTTGTGGCCGACGCACTATTACATGCGATGCAATCGCAACTCACTGTTTCACGTCATCACAAACTCCGTGGTCTGGGCGCTATTTTGCAACCTAATCCGCAAATGCAGTTGGTATAAAAGACGTGGCACAGATACTACTTATCGAACCCGATCGCTTACTTGCTCGAATATATTTTGATGCGCTTGCTTCTGCAGGTCATAAGGTGCAGATTTGCGCTACCGCACAGGCCGGTATTTATTGTGCCGATGACATTAAGCCCGACGTCGTACTGCTGGAGCTACAGCTGGTGGCGCACAGCGGTATCGAATTTTTATACGAGTTTCGCTCGTATCCAGATTGGCAAAATATCCCTGTTATTATCACGACAAATGTACCAGCAGGTGAATTTGAGGGCAGCTGGAAGTTGCTACGCGACCAACTGTCTGTCAGCCAGTATCTGTACAAGCCGCTTACCAGCCTCCAGCGTTTGCTGGCTACTGTTAACGAATTTACGACCGTTCCTGCTTAGATTATGAACCAGCTCAACACGACAGGTATCATCCTGTCTCGCACAGATTACGGCGAGGCAGACCGCATTATTACATTGCTCACGCCAGATGCTGGCAAACTACGCCTCATGGCCAAAGGTGTACGCCGCATCAAATCGAAACTGGCGGGTGGTATCGAACTTTTTAGCGTCAGCAACATTACCTACATAAAGGGCAGGGGTGATATCGGCACATTGGTTTCGACGCGGCTGATTACGCATTATGGTCAGATTATCAAAGACATCGAACGCGTACAGCTTGGCTACGAACTGATAAAAATTCTTAATAAAATTACCGAGGACGAGCCAGAAGCCGAGTATTTTACGCTGCTGGAGCACGGGTTTGCGGCGTTGGACGAAGCAGCCGTGAACCGAAAACTAATTGAGGCGTGGTTTTATGCGCAATTACTTCGCGAAGGGGGCTTTAGCCCGAATTTATCCACCGAAGCCAGCGGCGAAAAGCTGGATGCCTATAGAATGTATAACTTTGATTACGACAGCAGCTCGTTTTTTTCAATCAGCACAGGTATTTTTACCGCAGTGCACATAAAATTTTTACGCCTGTTATTTAGCCCAAACCAACCAAAAACCCTGCAACAAGTGCAGGGCATTGGTGAGTTATTGCCGTCCTGTTTCTTGCTGACTCAGACGATGCTACGCCAGCATCTCAATATCTAAGGATGACGAGGGTCGTCCTGGGGTATTAGGGCGAACCATGCTGTGTACTCGGCGCGAAAGCCCGCATCAGTCTCAAAGCCTACGTGTCGTCGGGGTCGTTCTTCGGCCGCCAATTCTATAGTCGAGAGCTCAACAGTATCACCTAGGATCGGACTGTCGGTGGGTGTGTCTAGCTCCTTAGCCTCTGGCGCCGACTTACCGTGCCACGATGACTCTTCGTCCCAGATAGTTCCTGATCGTGGCTCCCATGATTCATTTGTGCTCATGTGATTCCTCTCGCTGAATTGCTAATGGTTCTAGTGTAACGTCGTTGCTCGATGAGCTCAACCTTTTGTTAAGATGTATAACTTTCTAGCGTATGGTTTTAAAGAGATAAAACAGGTATAATCGAGCCCATATGAGCGACCAAAATACTCCAAAACTTGAAGATATTGTCAGCCTATGTAAACGCCGTGGTTTTATCTTTCCTGGCTCTGATGTGTATGGTGGTTTGTCTGGCACCTGGGATTACGGCCCACTAGGAGTCGCACTCAAACGGAATGTCATGGAACTGTGGTGGAAAATGTTTGTCGAAGATGCCGATAATATGTATGGTATCGACGCCGCGATTCTTATGAACCAAAAAGTCTGGCAGGCGAGCGGCCACGTCGACACGTTTACCGATCCGCTCGTGGAGTGCTCTAACTGCCATGGCCGTTTTCGTGCCGACAAAATCGACACCAGCAAATGCCCAACATGTGGCAAGTCTGATACATTTGGCGATCCGAAACAGTTCAACATGATGTTCGAAACCAAAATTGGTCCTCTCGCCCATGAAAGGGAACTTATATTATCTGAGGAATTCTTGAGGGGACTCTTAGATAAACTCGATGAAAATGGCGAAGTGCAATACAAAATGGTTGATGAAATTCATCGAGGCTCTAGTGATGTCGGTGCTAATACTGTATATCTTCGACCTGAAACCGCCCAAGGTATCTTCACGAATTATAAGAACGTTGTCGATACGTTTTATCCAGACGTACCATTTGGTTTGGCGCAACAGGGTAAGGCATTTCGTAACGAAATCAGCCCACGCGATTTTGTGTTCCGCAGTCGCGAGTTTGAACAGATGGAAATTGAGTATTTTGTGCACCCCGACAATTGGGAAACTGCATTTGAGGAATGGGTAGCCAAAGTCCACGACTGGTGCCGCGCACTGGGACTCCCAGACGAAAGCGTGCACGAATTAGAAGTTCCGGAAGCAGACCGTGCGCACTACAGCAAACGCACCATCGACTTCGAATTTGATTTTCCGATTGGCCGCGAAGAACTGTTGGGCCTGGCATACCGCACCGACTTTGACTTGCAGAACATTCAGCGCGTCAGCGGTAAGAGCATGGAATATCGACCAAAGGATGGCGGGGAACTATATGTACCTCATGTTATCGAGCCAAGCTTTGGTCTCGAGCGCGCTATCATGGCCGTTCTGACGGCTGCTTACACCGAAGACGAAGTAAATGACGAAAAGCGCATTTACCTCAAATTGCCCGAACATCTTGCGCCCGTAAAATACGCCGTATCGCCACTACTTAAAAACAAACCAGAGCTCGTCGAGAAAGCAAAAGAAGTCTACGCACAACTCAAAAAACAACATGGTGCAGTCATGTGGGATGACAACGGCAACATCGGTAAACGCTACCGCCGTCAAGACGAAATCGGTACACCGTACTGCGTGGTCATCGACTTCCAGACACTCGAAGACAACACTGTCACCATCCGCAACCGCGACACCACCGAGCAAACTCGCACATCTATTTCTGAGCTATGACAACAGCCTTTATTGTTCTGAGTGCGATTCTTACGTTAGTAAGTTCAATCCCGTACATCGTCGATGTTATTAAAGGCAAAACTAAACCGCGAATCGTGTCATGGTTTAACTGGTCGCTACTGACTGGTATTGCTACCGCTGCAGCTTATGCTGACGGGCAGATTCCGAGTGCAGTTCTGACGCTGGCGGCAACTATCGAAACTGCATTGATAGTCATTTTGGGCCTTAAGCACGGAGATAGAAAATTCGAGCGGTTCGATGTTGTGTGCCAGATCGGCGCGGTGTCAGGACTGATACTCTGGGTTATTTTTAGTAGCCCCGTTATAGCAATAATTGCGACAGTCACGATAGACTTCGTAGCGTTGTTGCCGACTCTTCGTCATTCGTGGCTTAAGCCGGACGAAGAAACAATATCAACCTTTGTATTATCAGGCATAGGCGCACTATTTGCAGCGCTTGCGGTCACTAACCCCACAATTTCCGGGCTTACGTATCCTATCTATATCGTGCTCGCTAATTTTGCGCTAGTAGCGCTACTCATGCTTCGTCGACACAGTGCATAAGAACTGGACAACCTTAAATATCATCCGCGGAATCGGGTATTGAGCCATAAGCAGTTTGAGTGCATACTTATGATAGATGAGCAGCATGAAACACAAAAAACCTGTTATCGGTATTACGCTTGGGTATGATAATTACGATATGATCCGTGCCGGTATCGAGTATGGTTATATCCGCAAAGAGTATGGCAGAGAAGTGAGTGCCGCCGGCGGAGAGCCAATATTTTTGGACGAAAATATAAATCCCCAAGCGGCCGCTCAAGTGTGCGACGGTATTATTATCAGTGGCGGACAAGACATCGAACCTATTTTTTATGGCCAAAGCGCTACTTTTGCAAAACAAACCGAACCATCCGAGCGAACTGCATGGGAGCAAAAACTCATCACCGCGTGCGACCAAGAAGGCAAGCGAATCTTAGGAATTTGCTACGGCCATCAACTACTGAATGTTCATTACGGCGGTACGCTTTACCAAGACATAAAATGTGAGTTCGGCAGCGATTTTGACCATGGCTCAAGTGGCGGAGCCGTGCTGCATGATGTTACATTTGCTGATAATTTTTTGGGATTTGTGCCCGAGCAAACCGTGCAGGTAGCATCACGTCACCATCAAGCAGTACGTGATATTGCGCCAGGATTTAATGTCATTGCCAGAGCGTGCGACGGAGTCGTCGAGGCAATTAGCAATGGCCAACATTTTGGCATTCAATGGCACTCGGAGTCCGATGGTACCGCCCCACAGATCTACAGCATGTTTATAGCCTTGTGCGGGAAAAATTCTATTGCTTCTGTATCGCCGACGCGTATTCTTGGCTAATGCACTGGGCATACGATAGTCGTAAAATATAAAATCCCCGTAGCACGTAGGTGCTACGGGGAAGTGGTGGTTACTCTGGATAGGTTAGAGCAAACCGAGTTTGGCGCTACAGGCAGGCCATGCGCCCCAGCCTTGGCTGGCACGAAGGGTTTCTGCGCGGGCGATCTGTTCCTCACGACTTGCGTCACTTGGTGATCCAGAACCGCCTACAGCTCGCCAGCTCGAAAGAGTAAACTGGAGTCCGCCGTAAAAACCGTTGCCGGTGTTGATGGCCCAGTTACCGCCAGATTCACAAGCAGCCAGGCTGTCCCAGACACTACCACCAGCTACTGCTGGGGCGGTGCTCACACGAGTGACTGCACGGGGAGCAGGAGCTGCTGGTGCGGCAGGTGCGGCTGCAGCTTGGGCGGCTGCGACGCTGTCGCTTGGTAAGGTACGCGTCGCGAGTTTTTCGCTATTTGCGGGAACTCGGACGATTTGACCTGGGAAAATCAGGTCGGGGTTATCGATGCCAGTGTTGGCGTCGTACAGACGCTGAATGGTCGAGCTATTGTCAGTAGCGATTTTATAAAGGTAATCGCCGGATGCCACGGTGACATTTCGTGACGTTTCGGTCGGATCTTTTGTAACCGATACTGTCTGAACTTTCGGTTTTGTTACTTGCTTTTTGGGTGTTGCTGCGAAAACCATATGGCTTGTCGCACCAATAAATACAGCGCCAACGACGGCTGCCGCGGTAAGAGCTAATGCTCGCATTAAATTGTTTCCCTCCTGCACACTCCCATGATGTTATCCGCTTATTTATTATTACTTTATTTCGGTGGATAACAGGGGTGACATGTTGTGTCTAAGTCTCTCAAAAACTTGAAACACAAGGACTAGCGTACCGCGTATTAATACTAGTGTCAAATCTCCCCCCGTTAGCACCACATGTAGTAGGGGTGTAAAATCGACCGCAAAATGACGTGTTATTTACAGCAAAAACACAAGCTTAATGCACTTACGTAAGCAAAATAATTTACAGACGTTTTTGTAACCGATTTTTATACTGGTCACATGTCAGAAATTTCCAACCATCCCCATAGCAACCGAGTGTTACACGGATCGATGTTTGTGTTATTCGTGGCAGGTGTTGGGTTTGCTGCCGATAAATCGACCGGTGGGTATGATGCTGTAATGAATAGGATTCAGGACGCCAAGGCTTCTGCTTTCGGATTAAGAAATATCAATCTGAACGATACGAAATTGGCATCCGAAGCAGCTAGCGTGGGAACAGCAACATCGGGTTGTTTAGATCTTGAAGTATTTAGTACCGACCGAGTTCAGAGGATCAGCAGGGGCCCTGATACATTCAGAGTCATGGTGCGAAAGATTGGCGAAGGAGCCCTAAATCCGGCTGATGTACAAGAGTGCGTTTTTGCACAAACTGGCCTCCGCACCTCTGTTATTGAAGAAAAGTAGAACCTCAGAAATACATTGTTAATCGACTTACGTAAGCGCATACTCGCAATATATAAACAAGGAGCGCAGCATGAATGTCGATGTAAACTATCTCGCAATATTTTTGGCAGCGTTATCGAGCATGGTTGTGGGCAGTCTATGGTATATGCCGGCGGCTTTTGGCAACGCCTGGATGAAAATGAGCGGTGTCAAAATGGAAAAAAACAAAGGCATGAGTGCCGGTACCGCAGTCTGGGTGTATGGCTCGGTATTCGTAGCCTCACTCCTAACTGCCTATGTCTTGGCGCACGTAACATTTCTCTCGCACCGCTTTTTTGGCAATAGTTTGTTGCAAGACGCATTGTCGACGGCGTTCTGGCTGTGGCTTGGCCTGACAGCTGCACGTATGTATGTGCATGACACATTCGAAGGGCGTCGCAAGAAATTGACGCTGCTTAATGCGGCGCACGAGCTGGTAACCGTACTAATCATGGCGGTCATCATCGGCCTTTTGAAGCCATAGTTACGCTTGCTGTCGCCGAAGATGGTAGACTAAAAGCATGAATCAACCGCAGACCCCCGATAAACAGGGGAGCGTTTACGCCTTTATCGATAGTCAAAACCTCAACGTCGGTACTCAAAAATTTGGTTGGAAAATGAACTGGGCAAAATTCCGTAAGTTTTTAGCTGACGAATATGGTGTCACAAAAGCCTTCATGTTCATTGGTTATATCCCAGAAAACGAAAGTCTGTACGAACAAATGCACGATGCTGGCTACATGGTTGTGTTAAAACCAACTTATGACATGACTAAACCGCGCCACGAGACGCCAGAAGGAGAGAAAAAGGAAGACGAGCGACCCATAAAAGGCAATATCGACGCCGAGCTGGTCCTGTGGGCCATGAAAGAAATGGCCAACTACAAACAAGCAATCATCGTTTCTGGCGATGGCGATTTTTACAGCCTAGTCGAATATCTCGAAGGCAAAGGCCGATTAAAGCATCTGTTGACGCCGAGCGGACATTATTCGCAACTGTATAATCGTTATGATAAATACATTGTGCGTCTGGACCATTACAAGCGCCAGCTCGAATACCGAGATCTCCGCAAACGTAAACTTTTTAAGCGTACCTGACCATTTAGTGCTTCGGATGCTATTATCTATGAATGGATAAAGCAGTAGCACGAATTTACCACACCGACGGAAGTGCCAGTCCCAATCCTGGGCCCGGCGGCTTTGCAGTGATCCTCGACAAAAAGCCGGTCGTACTTGGCGGTGAACCGGGTGGGGGTCAGACCACCAATATCCGCATGGAGGGCTTTGCGATTATTGAAGCGCTCAAACATGCCAATGGCGAGCTGTGTGAAATATATACCGATAGTGAATTCTGGATAAATGTTATTACCAAATGGTCTCTTGGCTGGGAAAAGAATGGCTGGAAGAAAAAGGGCGGGGAAATCAAAAACCTTGATATCGTAACAGAAGTCTGTCCGCTGTTTCGTACATCGCAGGCAACGCTTGTGTGGGTGCGTGGCCACGTTGGTGATGAAGGCAACGAGCTGGCCGATCATTGGGCTAACGAAGCTCGCAAACAGCATCTCAAGTAAGCTAGAGGTCGTACGTCGACCATGCTACACTGGTTAGGAATGCATATGCTTATCGCAATTCTGCTAGGAATCATCGAGGGTGTTACCGAGTTTCTGCCTATTAGCAGCACGGGCCATTTGATTGTCGCCGAGCACCTTTTAGGATTCAAGGATGTTCAGGATTTATTTACCGTCGTGGTCCAAATCGGCGCTATTTTTGCTGTTGTGTGGTTTTACCGCGAAGATTTGCTATCTAAAATTGTCGGACTTTTCAAACGCGAAACTGAGGCGCTGAACTTTTGGAAACTATTGATCGTCGCTACGATTCCAGCTGGCTTGATTGGCCTGGCACTAGATAAAAGCATGCAAAGTATCACGACGCCACTGGTTGTTGCTTTGGCGCTCATTGTTGGCGGTATTGTTCTCTGGGTCGTGGACCGTAAACCTGTGCAGCGACCAAGGCGGGGAAGCAGCGTAGTCGACAAGCCTGATTTCGGCAAGATCCCGCTTAAAAATGCATTGCTCATCGGCTTTGGCCAGTCGGTGGCAATTATTCCTGGTGTATCACGCTCGGGCGCCACGATTGTAACCGGTCTCGCAACGGGACTTACCCGCACGACCGCGACGGCTTTTTCGTTTTATTTGAGCATTCCGGTGCTTGTGCTTGCGAGTGGACTTAAGCTGGTTAAACATGGTGACCAATTAGGACAATTACCTGGTGGCGCGTCGGCACTCGTCCTTGGGCTCATAGCGGCGTTCATAACAGCGCTGCTCAGCGTATCGTGGTTGCTGCGCTATATCTCCGGACATAATTTTAAAGCGTTCGCGTACTACCGTATTGCACTTGGCGCATTGATTTTGCTGCTGCTGGCAGTAAACGTCCTGTAGGCTTCCTGGGTAAATTGCTATAATGAGAAGTCTATGAGGCAGTTACAGGCATTACGTATTCTTCAGGGCGGTGAATCCGTCTTTTTGACGGGTCCTCCGGGTGCCGGCAAGACATACGTCCTTAATCAATTTATTAAGTTGGCGACCAAGCAGGGCAAGAATGTTGCGGTCACGGCCAGTACGGGTATTGCGGCAACACACATTGGCGGCACGACGATTCATTCGTGGTCGGGGCTCGGTATCCGTGAAAGCTTAAGTGATTACGACCGTACACGCCTGCGCGAAACCGACCGACTCGTAAAACGCTATAACGCGGCCGATGTGCTGGTAATTGACGAGGTGTCGATGTTACACGGTCGTCGCCTGGATATGGTCAATGAAGCCTGTAAATTGTTACGGAGTAGCGACGAACCTTTTGGTGGTCTGCAGGTAGTGCTAGTGGGCGATTTGTTTCAATTACCGCCGATTAACAGGGGTGGAGAGCCACTCGATTTTGCGCATATGTCGGCAGCCTGGCAAGAGCTTGATTCAACTATTTGTTACCTAACCGAACAACACCGCCAAAACAACGACGGTCTTCTCGATTTATTGCAGGCCATGCGTCGCGGCGACGTCAACGAAGTGCACGAGGCAATGCTACAAGAACGCTTGCAGCAAAAACCGACAGCAGAGCACGCCGTCACCCGCCTGTATTCGCACAACATCGATGTCGAAACTATAAACGACAAACATTTGAAAGCTATCGACCGCGATGCGAAGGTGTTTACCATGCGCACCAGCGGCAGCAGCGCCAAGGTTGAGCAACTGGTAAAAAGCGTCCTTGCACCGGCAAAATTGGAACTCAAAATCGATGCCGAGGTTATGTTTGTGGCTAACAACTTTGGGGCCGGCTTTGTAAACGGCACGCGCGGGACAGTCGTAGCCTTCCATAACGATGTACCTGTTGTCGAACTGTTAAACGGCAGGGAAGTAAAAGTGGAGCCGCACAGCTGGTCACTCGAAGAAGACGGCAAAAAGCGCGCCGAGGTCGCTCAATTGCCATTACGCCTGGCCTGGGCGATTACGATTCATAAGAGCCAAGGCATGAGCCTCGATGCCGCCGAAATTGACCTCAGCCGCTCGTTTACGCCCGGTATGGGGTATGTCGCGCTCAGCCGCGTCCGTAGCATCGGTGGCGTTTTCTTGAACGGCATCAATCAAATGGCGCTCGCCATGCATCCGCAGATTTTTACCTTCGATGAGCAGCTGCGTAGCAGCTCAGAAGAACTTTCGGGTACGATCGAGGATTACGAAGCGCCACTCGAGGAAGTCGAAGCTGCAGTCGATACCGAGCTGCTGCACAAGCTCAAAGACTGGCGGCTGGTGCGGGCAGCGAACGACGAAGTGCCAGCGTATATTATCGCCCATAACTCCGTGCTGGAAGCTCTGGCGCAGCGACCACCCACGACATTACAAGCACTCAATGGTATCAAAGGTTTCGGTCCGAAAAAAATCGAGACCTACGGCCCAGAAATCATCGCTGTTATCGCTGAGCACCAGACAGCTCAGCAAACGCGCTAATTTTACAGCAGATTTTTGCACTATTTTCTATTAGAATGAGCTTACGTTTTTCATAACCTAACCGTCGCCCCAAAAAGGCGATATATTTTTGGAGTATTCCCATGCCCGATGACATTTTAGCGCCAGAAATAGAAGCTGCTGCCAATTACGAGGAAACCGACATTTTTGCCTGGGCCAACAACCTGGTCCAGTTCAAAGATGAACTCAAAATCGACCTGTTTTTAATTAACAAAAATTATGTGGTGTACCGGACGAGCATGGCCGATGCTCTTGGCAAACAACTGGAGCCTCTGTTTGTCGATGAAATCCTAGAGGCGGTCTTAGAAGGGGCGGGCATGGGTCTCCAGGTCCGCACGTTCGAGGACGCCGAGGCCGAAGATAATGTACTGCAGCGCACGCTCCTCAGCAACATCGACAAAGCCAAGGAAGTTTTAAACTGGATTAAAACTCAGGAGCACGAAATTGAATTGTTCGTCGAGGAAGAGCACGATTTTAAACGTATTAAAGGCATCATGGCGCGTGTGACGCACAAAGATCTCAAGCTACCCGCCTACATTTTCAAGGTGCTGCCACAATCGCAAATTATGCGCGGTAAGGTCGGTTGGATGCTCCGTAGTGGCAAATTTGTGCCATTTGATGCCGACGCAGCCGTACGTATCCCGAGCGATAACCAGTTACTACTTCTGGACCAGGATATGTACGTTTTTAACCAAGCGAAACTCAAAGCGCTCTTCGGCTACGACGCCAAAGAGGCCAGCATCGCAAAGCAAAAAGTTGCCGAAATCGAAGCCAACTATAAACTAAGTTTTGACGAAGGCCTGGACATGAACACCCTGGTTAAAAACAAGAAAGCTACCATCAAAAAATTGCAAAAACTCGAAGTGGGCAAGGTCAAACAAGAAGAACTGCTCAGTCATGCTGATGAAATGGGCATTGACCTAATGACTGACGACAGCGGGGCAATTATCATCATGGACGACAAAGACATGACCAAATTTGTGAATTTGCTCAACGATGACTACATCGAATCACCGCTGACAGGTGAACGCTACGAAATTATCAAAAAGCGTCTGTTGAAGCCCGAAGACGAAGAAGAAATGCTCACGAAAGAGATCCTAAAATAATACGTTAGCATAAGCGTTATCCGTTGGTTATCTTACAGTAGTAGACAGGGAAATTTGCTATAAAGTAGAGGTAACTAAAGGAGGCAGCCATGAAGATTACCAAGTTCGTCCATTCATGTTTGCTGGTCGAAATGCCGGAACCTGTTAATCGCACTGCATTGTTCGATCCTGGCATGATGAGCGAAGTTGCACTCGATGTCGACAGTCTACAGTGGCTGGATGACATCATTATCACGCACAATCACGGTGACCATTTATCGGTGCCGTTTATCAAGAAACTGTTGGCTAAATTTCCTGATGTCCGGATCACTGCACCCCGCCAAGCCGTTGATCAACTAGCGGCCGAGGGCATAAAAGTCACGAGCGAACCAAGTGAGGGTATTGTGTTCTTCGACTCGCCGCACGAAAGTGTCGCACCGATGTTCCCGCAGCCCGAAAACAACGGCGTGCACTATTTGGATTTACTCACAGACCCCGGCGACAGCCACAGTTTTGACGAAACAAAAGCGGTGCTTGCATTGCCAGTGCAGGCGCCGTGGGGTTCGACTGTTCGGGCCGTCAATCTTGCGCTCGAACTTGGGCCGCAGTATATCCTGCCGATTCATGACTGGCACTGGAGCGACGCAGCCCGCGAGCAGACATACAACAATCTCGAGAAGTTATTCGCGGACCATGACATCACTTTTTGTAAACTCCAGACCGGCCAGCCTGTTGTCCTCGATGTGTGAGAGTGTTGTATTTAACTAAGTAAACTATTTTACAGTGACGATGAAATGCTTTTGGTATAAATCATTAGTAAGAGAGGAAGCGTAATCAGAATGAATACAAATGATCTTTCGAATGACGAAAAGATCCCAGCTATAGGTTTCGGCACATGGGAGGTTAATCCCGAGGATGCCGCCCAAAGCGTTGTCGACGCTATCGAATCGGGGTACCGATTGATTGATACTGCCAAAATTTATAACAACGAGAAAGAAGTAGGCGAGGGTATCCGTGCCGCTACCGTGCCGCGCGAAGAGCTCTTTGTAACCACCAAGCTCTGGAACGAAGATCAAGGCTACGATTCGACCCGAGCGGCATTCGATGCCTCGCTGGAAGCGCTCGGTCTCGATTATCTCGATCTCTACCTCATCCACTGGCCAGCAACCAGCCGCCGAAATCTTAGCTGGCGCGCCCTGGTCGATCTCTATAACGAAGGGCTTGTAAAAAACATTGGCGTTTCGAACTTCACCATTCGTCATCTCGAAGAACTGCGCAAAGACAGCGATGACGTACCCCATGTCAATCAGGTAGAGTTTCACCCGTATATCTACGAGCAGCAAAAAGAACTGCTCAACTACTGTTACGATCATAAAATTCTGATCGAGGCATATAGCCCGCTATCGCGTGGCGCCAAGAATAAAAACAAAGTCGTCGCAGCCATTGCCGAGGCGCACGGTAAATCACCATCGCAGGTGTTACTTCGCTGGTGTGTGCAGCATGGCACAGTGCCGCTGCCGCGCTCGACCAACAAAGACCATATAAAGGAAAACATCGATATCTTCGATTTTGATTTGTCACCCGAGGATATGCTGAAGTTGAATGATATGAGTGATGGGGAGCGGGTGACGTGGGACCCCGAAGAAATGCCGTAGTCTAGCACTCCTGCTTTGCGCCAAGCACGATTTTCCGCTCCGATGCTCCTGCACGGTACTGTTTGTACCGCTTAGTCCGCTTCTCGCGGAGAAATTGCACCTGTCATCAAAGGCAGAAGCACTAGCTGCCGAGAAATCGCCAGCTGCACTAAAGCGCGAATGTCATAAAAAAATATAAAAACACCGCATAGAATGCGGTGTTTTTTGTCATGTGTCAATAATAAGCATAACAATATTGACAAAACACAAACAATTTGCTAATGTAATACTTGTAACAAACAAAATTAACAAAAATGCAAAAACAACACGAAACATTTACACATACCAGAAGCAACGCAGTCCGCATGGGCGCAGTAGCCCTCGCGATGATTACGCTCTTTGGTATGACAGAGCTTGGTCGTCATGGCAATAACCGTGTCGAGACAACCGCCGCTCGCAATGTCGCCCAAATTTTCCAGCACGCTATGGAAAAAGAGAACGAGACCACTCGTATGCCGGTACGTTTCGATGAAGGATTGCGCGCCCCAACGATTAGCAGTATATAGAAAGGACAATATATGAGAAATCCACAAGAAACTTCATCACACATAACACGCCGTCAACGCGTTACTGGATCAATTGCTATTGCGGCCTTGACCGCAGCAGGTACGAGTTTAATGTTGCATGACAAACACGAACAGGATAAGAGCGTTTCTCATGAACGCATTGAAGCGCTCAACGGGGCACATTCTATCTTGAATAAAGTCATTATTCTTAAAAGCGGCACTCAGTTACGCACGACGCCTGAAACATTGAGTGGCACACCCGAAAACGGCGAGCCTAATAATATTGATCATATTGTTCCCGACGGTAAGGTCATGGTTGTACGAATGCCCGAAATGGATGAAGAGCATCACCCAGGTTGGATTGCGGTTGCTGAGCCAGATGCCGATTTCACCACGTTCAAGACACTTGATGAGCGGGCAGCGCACACGCTGTGGGCTAATTACGCCGCGCTTACTGAGCAAGATATGGTTAGCGAAACAGCCTATCAGTCTGTATCAGGTGAAATAGTGTTGCAGTTTACAGGCAACCCACTGGGTAAGACACCTAACGATGCTACTTACGCATCTTCGATAGAAGTTGATCAAGAAGCAGCCGGAATCGCGCAGTTCATAGTCACGGGTACCCGCTAATATAGCGTAGCGACTGCACTCGGGGGCGCTACAATTAGCGCTTTTGCCCGATTAGTTATAAATCTGTGGATAAGTGGTGTGAGAAACACCACTTATTGCATATAAAAGGTATTGCGTGTGGGTAACTGTGGGTAGTAGACTGCAGGTAGTGGGTAATCGTGGGTAACACCACGAGACACAAAATAAAAAACCACTAGCACTCATTACAATCATCAAAACCATATGGCAACGGTAGACTACTTCGAAAGAAAGCTTGACGATAAGCGGCGGTTAACCATACCGGCCGAGCTTCGAGCAGAGTTCGCAACAGGAGTAGTGGTAACCCGCGGGTTTCAACAGTACCTTCACCTATATCCAAAATCGGTATGGGACGAAGAAGTAGAGTCGCAGCTGAAGGGGAGTATCCTCGACGAGCGGACGGCTGACTTAAACGTACAGTTCCGCATGGGTAAAGCCGAAAGCGCCATCGATGAAAAGCAGGGACGAATCACCTTAGAACAGCATTTGCTGAACTATGCGGGAATCGACCGTGAGCTGGTTGCAGTACGAGCCGGGAAGTATTGGCGATTAGTCGCCAAATAGACCAACCGGAGACCGCGAACCTTAACAATCCAACCGTAGTAGCACTCAAATTTCTCGAGATTAGCTATTCGGCAGTCAATACGTGGATCGAAGGCACCACGCTAAAAACCTTTGCACATTTCTCAAAAACACCTCCCAAAACTCCACCTCACACATAAGTCTCTCAAACTCGGTACAAGATTCAGTAAGAAGTTCGATGATTTTTTAAATCACATTTTACCTTCTTTACATACATGTTTCTTGCACCAACCAAAAACAAAAACCCCAAAAATACAAAAAATTGACTGCTGATTAGGTGATCTTGCACCCGAAAGGGTTAAAAATAAACATAAAAACAAAAAGCATGACACACCAAAACCAAAATAAAAATTACGACCAGCACGTTCCAGTCCTTCTTTCGGAAGTACTCCAGTATCTCGACCCACAGGCAGGGCAATCATACCTCGACCTGACGGCCGGATACGGTGGACACGCCGAAGCAGTACTCGATCGTACGAAATCAGCCGAACTCTCAGTATTAGTTGACCGCGACAAAAACGCGGTGGCAGTACTCGAGCAGAAGTTTGGTAGCAAAACACCGATACTCCCGTTGGATTTCCTGAGCGCCAGCGAACAGCTGACGCACGAAGGGAAACACTTCGACATTATTTTGGCAGACCTAGGAGTATCCTCCCCACACCTCAACGAGGCGCAGCGCGGATTCGCGATCGCCCACGAGGGACCGCTGGATATGCGGATGGACCAATCACAAGCGCTCTCCGCCGCCGACGTAGTTAATAGCTATACCGAGGCCGAGCTCGCCGATATACTCCATCGCTACGGCGAAGAACCAAAGTCACGTAGGATTGCGAGTCTTATCGTGCAGCACCGTCCATTTACAACCACCACCGAGCTTGCACAAGTTGTAAGCAAAGCATGGCCAGGGCGGAGCAGAGTGCATCCGGCTACCAGGACCTTTCAGGCTCTGCGGATTGCCGTCAACGACGAGTTAGGGCAACTGGAGCGCAGTTTACCGCTATGGGTACAACTACTGTCGCCCGGTGGACGTCTCGGCATCATCAGCTTCCACAGTTTGGAAGACAGGATCGTAAAGCAGTTCTATAAAGAACAAGGTGGCGATCGCTACGATGCAGATATCCGGCTCTTAACCAAACGTCCGCTTACTGCGGACCCCCACGAATTAGTTTTTAATCCGCGTTCGCGTAGTGCAAAATTACGCGTCGCAGTGAAAATAAAAAAATAGAAAGGGAAACGCAAAATGCCAATACAGGTAAAAAGCAGCTCCCGTGCGTACAAGGTACACGTTAAAGTAGTCTAATCGACTACTGTAACTGAAGCCTCACACCGGCCCGGCCACTCCCAAAATTAGGAGTAGCCGGGCCACCAATACAAAACAAATACCAAAAGAAATAATCATGACATATTCCAGTTCGATGGCGATGGGACGTAGTCGTTACGTCACTCGCAATCAAAACGCGGTCAGCTTTCGCGCCACAGAGCGCACGCTTGGACCGATCAGCAATACGATTATTTTGATTGTCCTGGCGTGTCTCTTGGGCCTTTTATACCTTACGCAAGTGACCAAGACGAACGCCTATGGCTACAAGATTAATGATCTGCAACAACAGCAAGCACAACTTAAGACAGAGCACGATGACCTAACCGTGGCTTCGGCGCGTCTGCAATCGCTAGACCGTGCGAAGAACAGTCAAGTAGCGAGCACCCTCGTGGCCGTCAGCCCCAGCGATACCGTTCAAAATTAGGTATACTGTGACATATGGCACTTACAGGTAACAGCTCGGCCGACGCACGGGCCGTTATGCGGCTACGTGTCTGGTACGCGGCACTCATATTCGTCTTGGCCGTGTTTGGTGTGCGCTTATTTTATGTCCAGATAATCCGCTACGATCATTATAAAAAGGCCGCTCTGAGTGACCAGTTAAAGCAATACGATATCCCAGCTTCTAGGGGTATTATCTCGGTACATGAAGCCAATACGACGGTGCCAATTGTCCTTAACCAACAGCTCTACACGCTGTTTGCCGACCCGGTGTATATTAAAAAGCCGACCGAAGCTGCCGACAAAGTAGCGCGGGCAATCGGAGGCAACGCTGATAAATACGAATCTCTGATGCGTACCAAGGATAGCCGCTATGTTATTTTGGCAAAAAAACTTACCGAGGCGCAGCACAAAAAAATTGTGAGTCTGAAGCTGGCCGGGGTAGGCACCCAGGAGCAAGATTACCGCACCTATCCGCAAGGAACGATGGCGGCGCAGTTGCTCGGCTTCGTGAGCAACGACGGAGCAGGAGAGTATGGTTTAGAACAGGCATTAAATGCGCAGCTAAAAGGTGTGCCGGGGCAGTTAAAGGCGATTACCGATGTCAACGGTGTGCCACTGGCAGCCAGTAAAAACAACACCCAGACCCAACCGGTTGCCGGAGATGATTTACTGTTGACACTTGACCTGAGCATTCAACAGCAGACCGAGGCGTTGCTCAAAAAGGGTGTTGAGCATTCGAAGGCAACTTCCGGGAGTGCCGTCGTGCTCGATCCATACACCGGGGCAGTGAAAGCCATGGCTAATTATCCGACCTATGACCCTAGTAATTACGGCAATGTCGAAGATGCCAGTTTGTTTAATAACCAGGCGGTGACACACCCGATAGAAGTTGGTTCCATCATGAAGTCGCTGACTACTGCGGCTGCCCTCGACAGTGGTGCCGTGCGGGCCAATCAGACCTATTACGACCCGGCGCATTTTACGGTTGACGATTTTAATATCACCAACATCGAAGAAGATGGTGGCGCCGGAACGCGCAGCATTGCAGACATCTTGAACCTGTCGCTCAACACTGGCGCCACGTGGGAACTTATGCAGATGGGTGGCGGTGATATTAACGCCAAAGCACGCAACACCTGGTATAACTACCTGACCAATCATTACTTGTTTGGCAAGACTACCGGGATAGAGCAGGGCTATGAAGCGACGGGGTACATACCGTCCCCGAAGAACAACGGTGCAGGTATCAATTTGACGTACGCGAACACTGCGTTTGGGCAAGCCATGACGGCGACACCAATTCAGATGGCCGGCGCGTTGTCGGCCGTCGTTAATGGTGGTACGTACTATCGTCCACACCTGGTCGACAGTGCAACGGATGCGAATGGTAAAACAACTACCAAGGCGCCCGAAGCGGTGAAGCGAGGCATTGTCTCGGCCCAAGTGACGCGCGATATTATTCCGCTGCTGCAGAATGTTGTCGATAAGCACAACTTTGATCGATCATTTGACCAGTCAAAATATATGGTTGGCGGCAAGACGGGTACGGCCCAAGTGGCAAAACCGGAGGGTGGCTATTCTGACAGTTTGTTTAACGGTACGTACATGGGCTTTGTGGGGGGTGATAAAGCGCAATATGTCATCGTTGTCTTCATGCAACATCCGACCATAGGCGGGTACGCTGGTACCGCGGCAGCGCAGCCGGTGTTCGGCGATATCGCACATATGCTCATCGATAATTCTTATGTCGCTCCGAGGAGTAAATAAGATGGATGATCAACGGACAAAAACGGGCAGGGAAGGCTACCCAGTGGGCTGCATTTGCGGCTCCCGAACGCTACTCAAAATGCTATACTATCAGGTAACAACGCTATGACAGACACATTCACGCTTGCGGTGCAAAACAGCACCCTCATCCGAATCCTGCTTCTGGGCTTTCTGGGCTTTCTAGTGAGCATGGCTATCACGCCCCTGTATACGACGTTGGCGTATCGCGGACAGTGGTGGAAACGCCAACGAACCGACTCCTGGAACGGCGGCGTTGCGAGCGTCTATAACAAGCTGCACGCCGAGAAACATAAACGACTTATTCCGACGATGGCAGGTTTGATATTTGTTATTTCTATCGCAGCGGTCACATTTGGAGCCAATCTTGACCGAGGTCAGACGTGGCTCCCCCTGGCGGGTATGCTCGCGGCAGGCCTTATCGGTCTCTTCGACGACATTATGAACATTCGCTCGTCACGTACGGGAGTAGCCGGGATGGCTGCGAAGCCGAAGTTCTTGTTGCACAGCGCCATCGCTATCGCTGGCGGCCTATGGTTTTTCACAAAACTCGATGTCGCAACCGTATATTTACCAGTGTTACATGATGTGCATATCGGTATTTTTGTCGTGGCTCTGTTTTGGTTGGTGGTGGTCGCCACGGCGAACTCTGTTAACATCTCAGACGGTCTTGATGGACTGGCTGGCGGGTTGCTCGTATCGTCGTTCACCGTGTATGCGATTATTGCCGGTATTGAAGGTCACTATGCCTTGGCTGGTTTTTGTTTAACGGTAGTCGGTGCACTGCTGAGCTACACATGGTTTAATATTTTTCCGGCACGGTTCTTTATGGGGGATGTCGGTTCGTTCGCGCTCGGTACAGCGCTGGGTATTATCGCTATGCAGACCGATACCGTCTACGTGTTGCCGATTATCGGTATCGTGTATGCCGTCGAGACTGGTTCGGTGATCATCAACCGCGTCTCAAAGAAGCTACGTCATGGTAAACGCGTCTTCTTATCATCGCCCCTGCATCATCACTTCGAAGCACTGGGGTGGCCTGAAACAAAAGTAACTATGCGCTTTTGGATTTTAGGACAGGTAGCCGGTGTCTTAGGTTTGATTGCGTTTTTGGCTGGAAGGAACTGGTAACGCGAGTATGATGCCGTCGGGTGGCGTATCTGGTGTGCGAACACGGCAAGGTTCGCGCACCCCTAATGGGACAGACCAGTCCACGAATGCTCGACGTCATAAACCCGATTTTTGGCTGGTAACATTATGCGTGGTGCTGCTGGCGATTGGGCTCGTAGTGGTCTATGCCATCAGTCCAGCCCTGAGCGAATCCGCCCATGTCGGGAGTAATTACTATGTCTTCAAGCAACTGATTGCCATTGGACTCAGTCTGGTGGCGTTTCTTATCACTTCACAAGTGCCATTACAGCGATGGCGTCAGTTGTATAAGCCTCTGCTGGTTGTGGCTGGGCTCGCTACACTGGTAGCACTTGTAATGCCCGTAAACCCCAACTATCCAGCACATCGTTGGGTGCGACTGGGAAGTTTCTCGTTCCAATCTGTTGAGTTGCTTAAATTTGCGGTGCTTATCTGGCTGGCAGGTTTTTTGAGTAATCAGATACGTCGTGGCACCATTAGTGACACCCAACAGACCCTAAAACCCTTGGGGATAGCCATTGCAGCTATCGGTCTCGTGGTGGCGGGTATTCAAAGCGACCTTGGTTCGACAGGGGTTATCGTTGCTATGGTGGGTGCTATGGCATTCGTAGCGGGCTTGCCACTTCGTAAGGTGTTGATGATTGCTGGCGTCATTGCTATTGGGACGCTGCTACTTATTAGTGCTACACCGTATCGTCGAGATCGGCTCGCGACCTATTTGCACCCAGAACAAGACTGCCAGACCTCTGGCTACCAGGCCTGTCAGGCTTTAATTGCCGTTGGCTCGGGCGGAATGATTGGCCTTGGCCTTGGCCGCAGCGTTCAGGCCTACGGCTACTTGCCAGAGGCTGCCAATGACTCTATCTTTGCAATTTACGCAGAGAAGTTTGGTTTTATTGGTGTGACACTTCTGCTCGGTCTTTTTATCGGTCTCTTTAGTCGTATTAAATCAATTGCCGAAAGGGCCGCCGATGATTTTCATCAATTGATTGCTGTCGGCGTGCTATCGTGGCTTAGCGTGCAAACCCTCATTAATGTTGGCGCCATGATCGGCTTGCTGCCACTAAAAGGCATTACCTTACCGTTCATTAGTTACGGTGGTACCAGTGTAGTCTTTGTGGCTGCTGCTGTTGGTTTGGTGTTTCAAATTTCCCATTACACTTCGTTTATTGGTCGCGTAAAAGCAGTTAACAGGAGAGCCACCAGTGACTATCGTACTGACGGGCGGCGGGTCCGGGGGGCATATCACCCCGATCCTGGCCGTCGCTCATGAGTTAAAACGCCTCGACCCAAGCGTCCACCTGGTCTACATTGGCCAAGCTGGCGACTCGCTGGCTGATATTACGCATGATAATAGCGATATTGATGTTGTGTATGCCATATCTGCCGGCAAGTTACGCCGCTACCACGGCGAAGGTATTGCGCAGCTCCTGGACCTCAAAACTGGTCTCTTGAACGCTCGTGACGCCTTTAGGACGCTCCGCGGCTGTTGGCAGGCCTACTGGCTGCTCCGCAAGTTGCATCCCGCAGTGGTCTTCGTAAAAGGTGGCTTTGTTGGCGTACCTGTCGGGCTGGCCGCCGCCAAGCAGGGTATTCCGTATGTCACACACGATTCCGATGCCATTCCTGGGCTTGCGAACCGAATTATCGCCCGCTGGGCAGCGGTACATGCCGTAGCATTACCGGCCGAAGTCTACGCCTATCCACGCAGTAAAACCCGAACCGTCGGTGTGCCGGTGCATGCCAATTATCTAGTAGTCAACAGGGAAGAGCAGGTAGAGTTCAAGCAAACACTTGGGTTGGAGAAATTCGCCAAGCTCCTGTTTGTAACAGGGGGCGGTCTAGGGGCGCAGCGACTGAACGACGCCGTCGAAGCAATAGTTCCTAAGCTGCTTGCGACGTGGCCAGATTTGGCGATCGTGCAATCAGTGGGACGCCAAAATGAAGCAGCCGTAAGTCAGCACTACCGACAAATACTCACCGCAGAGGACCAGGGAAGGGTGCTCGTAAAGGGTTTTGTGACTGATATGCACCGTTATAGTGGGGCAGCCGATGTGATTATCACCAGGGCAGGGGCAACTGCGCTTGCTGAGATCGCGGTGCAACACAAGGCCTGCATCATTGTGCCAAACCCAGTTTTAACGGGGGGGCATCAGCTCAAGAATGCCGATTATCTAGCCGAGAAACACGCCGCGGTTGTAGTGCACGAATCAGAGCTCGCAACGGGCCTGTATGACGCCGTGCATGAGTTGTTGCGCGACGACGCCAAACGGCAAACCCTAGGTAGCCAATTGGCTACATTTGCGGTGCCGGATGCTGCAAAACAGTTGGCGATGGTATTATTAGAACAGGCAAAAAAGCCAAAATAAAAAAATATGAAATTCGGGCGAAAGAAAACACCAGTCACTCCTGCAGGAAGGCGACGACCAGAGAGTACGCGGGGACAAACCCCGGCGGCTTTTTCGTACTATTCGCGCCGTTCAGAATCGCTTACACCACAGGAGCGACGCCGCAGCTTTCAGACACCCGAGGTGTTGTCGCGAAAACAACTTGCTAGCACTGCTCGCTTTGCTCGGCAACGATTCGGACTTGTTATTGTCGCCATCGCGGCAGTTGTTGCGCTCGGCAATACTGTACGTCTGAGCCCTAATAGTAAGGTAGATAGCCTGAACGAGCCTGCTGCCAGCTTCCTGCTCCATGATCAAAAAACCTATGAGACGGCCGCAAACCGGTATCTGGCGCATTCCATCTGGAATGGTAATAAAATGACCATTAACACCGATGCCGTGACTGCCAATCTGCAGCGAGATTTTCCGGAACTTTCCTCGGCAAGTCTGGCTTTGCCACTGGTCGGACACCGGCCAATCATCTATATTCGAGCGGCGGCACCCAGGTTATTGCTCACGACGACGTCCGGGCAATCGTTTGTGGTTGACGAGAATGGCAAGGCGTTGATTGCAGCGGCACGCGTGCCCGATCTCGCAGCACTAAAACTCCCCGTAGTTAATGACGAGAGTGGTATTCGCTTATCCGAAGGCAAGACAGTGCTCTCTAGCGCTGCAGTGAGCTTTATGCGGGTTGTGCTGGCCGAGCTTTCGGCACAGAACGTTCCCGTGCAGCGTCTGGTACTCCCGTCGGCAACGAGTGAACTCGATGTCTACCCTGCGAATGTCCCGTATTATGTGAAGTTCAATCTGCAAAGCGAAACAGCCCTGCAGCAGGTAGGGACATATCTTGCAACTGCTGGAAAGCTCAAAGAGCAGGGCATTGCCCCTAGCCAGTACATCGATGTCCGGGTGGACGGCCGTGCGTATTATAAGTAGTGTGCGCCGGGTATTATCGCTTATCTAACAATTGCCGAAAGCACCCTTCCTCCACTCTCCCCTCGTTGTTCGCAAAATGTTCAGGTATTGTTACATTGTGATGATATGCAAAAAAACATATTTGCATATCAAAGTAGGGCAATGTCAAAAGTAGGGAATAGGCAAAGCAGGAGAGAAAGGTATATAAAAATGTGAAAACAGACAAAAAGCAAATGTTTTCACGACATAACTGTGGAAAAGTCAAACGTGTGAATTCTCACAATAGGCCTGTGCTGGGGCGCCCAGGCACGTAGCCGCAAGTAGTGGCGGCGTAGAGAATGACGCATGCATCTACATATAGAAAGTGCATTATCACGACCAACACGTCACCAACTCCCCTACAGGAGGGGTATGAGTTTACCTCTTTGAGAACTATAAACGAGTCGCAAAATATACATTGTGCGACGTTATTGTTATGGCTCGTTTGATTGCTCTGCTCGCTGCCCCGCAGCCAAATTTTCGAGCATGCACCTGCCCGCGCGTTTAATTTTGCTAGTACTCTGCCCGTGTGCTGCTTATGTATGTTTCTGGCTTGTTGCGCCATACATGCCCGCAGCTATCTTTGTTCGTATTTTGTATAACTAGCCGAGTGAACAAATGTTCGCAAAACGTTCAGTCTTCTGTTGGTTAATCTTCAAGATTACAGCAGAGCTTGCCTAGCCTCTTCATAAACTTGGAATGTCGTGGCACTTGTAATTTCTTGACGTCAATATCACGAGGATCGACTCGTTCATAAAGAACAGTGCGTAGTGCGCTGACATCTTGTATTCCGGCGGCATGTACAACTGACGCCGCCAACTGTAGCTCTGTGTCATCATAAAATTTGGCGTTATTATCAATGAGGCATACATGCCCAATTTCGATCCCAATTTTGTTTTTAAGCTTTTCAGCCTCAGCATCTATGTTCCATAGCTCAAATTGGAAGGTTTCTATTGGTATGAGTGCCACAGGAGGACGTTTTGGACCGTGACGACGTACTAAACCCCCGTATTGCTTATCATAGAAGCCGTCCAGAGTGTGACGTAGTGCTATTCCGGCTGGGCGAATAAATACAAAGGCGTCAGGAGGCCTATTATCTAAGTCTTTATGGAGAGCTCCTGGCCATGTAACAATTTGATGAAGCTGTCGCCGAAGGTTTGTGGAGATTGCGGGTGTTAGAGGTGATGGAAGAAGACCATTCTCGCGCATAACACATGATCCTATGTCAGGCTGATCCCATCCCTCAGAGGGTAACCGCGTATTGCCTAGCACTCTTCTTCGTACTTGGGTATAGGTTTCCTCGCTTAAAAGCGATGGTGCTTCTAAATGGTCGTGACTGTCCCCTGGCATCATAGAGGTATATTACCAGATAACGTATATGTTTATCATAATATACCTTAGCAGTATGCTTTATAGAGAGTAGCGTGAAGTCAAAGATTGACAGAGCCCTGATGACGATACTTATTCGGCGTCGGCGAGGCCGTAGGTGGCCTTTGCTACGCGTTTGAACTGTGGTTTACCCTGTAGGTTCAAAAGGATAGTTGTTTCTTTGACATAGCGGCTCTTTAGTACGCGTTTGACGATTTCGTCGCGGTGCAATGGCTCGCCAGACTTCTTGAGAACTTCAGTGATGATATCAGCGACAGTACCCTTCTCGTAACCCCATTCTTTGAGAGCGTAGATACCACGGCCGATAAGCACAAAGCGCTTGTCTTTGATGAGTTCGTTGTGGATTGCTTGGGTAGTGACTTCTTTGCGTTTGAATTCGCTGGCCTTGATGGCGTCAGAGATTTCGTTGAAGTGCATGTGTTTGCCGTTTTCGTGCAAAATCACGTAGATCTTGTCGCGGATGTTCTTAGGGTTGACCATAGGCCATTTCATGAGGCCCCAGCGGCCATTGAGGGTCGCGAGGTGCTTAGAGGTCGAGGCAATGGCTTCGGCGTGCTTAACGTCCTCGATGCCAGCTTGTTTAGCAATGTGATCGATAGGTTTTGGTTCGCCAATCTTCTTGACTGCATCGATGAGGCTCGTAACATGACTTTTAAGTGTCGCTTCGTCGTGAGGATCGCGGAGGGCGATGCTGTGGTGGTAGTGATCGTCGTCGTTGACGACAACCAGTTTGCTACAAAGCTGGGCCAGGAAGGCGACCCTTGCCTGCTCGAGACGAGTGTTGGTTTCGGTTACTTTTTCGCTAATGTCAGTCAGACGAGCAACGCCACCGAGTTCTTCGAGAGTGCTGATAAGTAGAGATTCGACTTCGTCGACATGAGGGACTTCCCCCTGCTCTGCCGCGTGCTTAAGACGCGTAATAACTGATTTTTCGAGTTGGCGAACGCGTTCGCGAGTAATACCAAGCAGCTCACCAATCTGCTCGAGGGTTTCTTTGCGGTCGAAGAGTCCAAAACGGCGCGAGATAATCTCTCGTTCCCTTTCCCGCTCAATAGTAGCAAGGATATCATTGACGATTTGCTCAGTTGCGAGCTCGGTAACGGCGGTGGTTTGAGCCATTTGGTACACTTCCTATCTGTTAAATACTAAAACTTTATATAAATTATAAAACTTTAACTTTTAAAAGTCAAACATACTTTTTACTGAGCTTATTGTAGCACATTTATGACGGTAGCGCTTACAATGTGTTGTAAAATAGTTATCAAACAATAGCCTGCCCAGATTGGCAAAACTATTTCTTTTTAGGTGCAGCGCGGCGCTTAAAGCCTCGCTTCTTTGCTGGGGCAGCATCTAGGAGAGCTTTGGCGTCCTCTTTTGTTAACGTCTTAGGGTCAACATCTTTGGCGATACGAGCGTTCTTCTTGCCGTCAGTAACATATGGGCCGTAGGGACCATTAAGAATCTTTATGCCACCGGCAAATTCATTGATGTGTTTTTCGGCGTCTTTTTTGAGCTTTGCTTCGTATAATTCCTGCGCCTCGGCCTGGGTGATGGTGTGCGGATCGAGCGGTTTAATAGAGACAAACACTTTGCCAACCTGAACGTAGGGGCCAAAACGACCGATGTTGGCCTTCATATCTTGCCCGTCGGCTGCTTGGCCGACAGTGCGTGGCAGCTGGAACATGGTCAGTGCCTGTTCGAGTGTGACAGTGTCGATAGTTGTGTCGGCCGGCATTGGTGCAAAGTCGGGCTTCTTTTCGTCCTCGACCTCACCGCGTTGTAACATCGGTCCGTAGCGACCAAAACGGGCATATATTGCGATATTGCTTTTTGGGTCGTTACCTATAAGTCGGGCTTGGCTGACCTCTTGACGAGAGATGTCGGCAGATTTCTCTACCAACGGGTGGAACTGCTTATAAAAGGTGGCGAGCATCTTTGTCCACGACTCTTTGCCTTCGGCGATGCGGTCGAAATCTTGCTCGACTGTTGCCGTGAAATCAAAGTCGACGATACTCGGGAAGTGTTTGACGAGGAAGTCGGTCGTAACTTCGGCGATGCCAGTTGGTACGAGCTTGTTGCGGTCGGCACCAGTAATTTCGGTGCGCGTTTCTTCGGTAATGTCGCTGCCCTTCAGGGTGAGCTGGCGGACGTTGCGTTCGGTGCCTTCTAGGTCCTTCTTTTCGATATAGCCACGAGTCTGGATGGTCGATATGGTCGGTGCGTAGGTACTTGGGCGACCGATGCCCAGCTCTTCGAGCTTGCGCACCAGGCTGGCTTCCGAATATCGAGCTGGCGGACGGCTAAAGACTTCGGCAGCGGCAATTTCCTCTGCGGCGAGCACGTCGCCCTTGTTGATGGGCGGCAGGATAACATCGTCTTTGCCGCCACCGTATACTTTCATGAATCCGTCGAACTTCAGGACTTCGCCCTTGGCGACAAACAGTTCGGGCTTCGTGCTGATAGTGATGCTGGCTTCGGTACGCTCAATTTTAGCCTCTGCCATTTGCGATGCCAAAGCTCGCTGCCAGATCAGTTGATATAGCTTCTCTTGTTGGCCATCGGCACCGGCCGAAAGTGTCGTGAAGTTTGTGGGGCGAATGGCTTCGTGGGCTTCCTGGGCACTTTCGTTTTTGGTTTTGAACTGGCGAAGTTTGTGGTACTGCTGTCCGTAGTTTTTGAGGATGTGCTCCTCTGCCATCTTGATGGCCAGACCAGACAGCGTGGTGCTGTCGGTACGCATGTATGTAATAGCACCAGATTCGTATAATCGTTGGGCAATGGTCATGGTTTGTCGGACACCGTAGCCTAGGCGGCGAGCCGCTTCTTGCTGCAATGTGCTGGTTGTAAATGGCGCGCTCGGATTACGAGTGCCGGGTTTGGTGGCGATGTCCGATACCGTGAATGTGGCACCCTTAACATCTTCCAACCAGGTACGAGCACCCCCTTCGTCGTCGAGGCGTTTATTTAGCTCGGCCGGCAAATCGTGGCCATCGTGAGTAAACTGAGCGGTTACTTTAAAGCTGCTGGCGGCTTCGAAATCGCGGATTTCGCGCTCGCGCTCTACGCAAATACGAACTGCGACTGATTGTACACGGCCGGCGCTGAGGCCGGTGCGGACCTTTTTCCATAATACGGGTGATAATTCGTAACCTACGAGCCGGTCGAGGATACGGCGGGCCTGTTGAGCGTCCACGAGGTTAACATCGACGGTGCGAGGGTTAAGGATGGCGGCATCGATAGCGGTCTTGGTGATTTCGTGAAACACAATGCGCTTGGTGTCGGCTGGCTTAATTTTTAATGCCTCGCAGAGATGCCAGGCAATCGCCTCTCCTTCGCGGTCTTCATCGCTTGCTAGCCAGACTTCGGCGCCTTTGGCAGCCTTGCGTAGCTCGGCCACGACCTTGCGCTTATCGGCGCTTACTTCGTAGGTAGGTGCAAAATCATGCTCGATATCGATATTAAGGCCCTTTTTTGGCAAATCACGAATATGACCAAAGCTACTTTTTACTTCGTAGTCTTTGCCCAAAAATTTCGATATGGTCTTCGCCTTTGCGGGGCTTTCCACGATTACGAGGTTTTTTGCCATTAGGGTTCCTTTAGTATACGTTACTGCTCGTGCCTTTACCTAGGCAGACAAAGGGATATGATACCGGACTGGCCCTCAAATGCAAATAAAATGCTTGACGCGTATATATATGAGGAGTAAAACAAGAGGGTAAATTAAAAAATTAGATGCCCCCGCAATGAGGCCGCTACCTGCAAAGAGCAGAGAGCGGTTTTTATTTTGTAAGGGGATGTCATAAAGAAAGGTTTATTTATTATGGGACATGGATTTGTACCAATGGGCGCACGAGGTCACGGCTTTGGCCCAATTGGTGAGCGCGCACTTGATCGTGGAGTACGACCCACTCCAACTGAAGTCTCTGCTCAACTGGCTGCTCTTCATGCCACCGAAGAAGCCCTCGGACAGGTTGTTGTCGTTGATTTTTCTCTTGAAAGTCAGGAAAGCACCGTCTCCGAACAGGCAGTGTAAGTATTGCTTGTCTTAAAAACAGCCCGCTGGACGGGCTGTTTTTGTTAGCCTAGGTAATTTTTGCCGATTTTGAAGCCAGCCCAGATGCCCGCCAGCGACCCTACTCCACCGAGGAGGATACTCCAGGCGCCAAAGTAATTACCGTGGTCTAGTAGCGCGCCGAGCCAACCGCCCAGCGCGCCCCCGACGGTAATCCCGATCCAAATCATTAATTTCATAATTGCAACTATACACCATAAGCGAGATGTTCCCTGTGGCGGGCATCACCTATTATCCAAATCTTCATTATGTTCTTGCAACCAAGAACCAAGTTCATACTTTTGGCTTGAACCAAAAGTATGCAAAAGTTCAAGGCCACCATTCCAGCTCCCCACAGGAGTCGTCAAGCCGTACAACGGGTTCGACGACTCCTTTCAGTCGGCCACTCACCTTCGGTTCGGGCTGAGTCTCACCACTACTGTTGTACGTTTGCCACACCTGACGGTGGAGCTTCCGTGAGGGCCATAGAGCTCATGAGCTCAGCCGGACCTCGGCTTTACCCCAAGAGCTGGAGCCTATCTGGCGGCGAGCTTGGCTAGCAAGGACTGTTTGAGACCCAGCGGGTCGAGTTCCGCAGCCAAGCCGGCAGATAGATGGAAGCTCCTGGAGGCAAAACGTTAGTCCTAAGCCTTTTGGTATCTTTTGGGCTATGCCAAAAGATACTGGGTGGTTCTGACCAGTTAGAACATGTAGAATCAATTTTAACAGATAAAATTGTTCCCTTTCGTCCTTTGTGCATAACACGTGGACTCATATCCTTCCGGATATGAGCATCATCGCTCGGAATATGAGATCAAAAAAATTTGTCTCATGCTCCTCGCTCCGAAACTCATCAGTACGAACACTATTCGTAGAGGGTGAACATGACAAGCAGACAAGATAAGGGAAACAAAAGAGTATCGTGGCAAAAAGCACCATGACAACCTCCTGAAGTCTTATCTTCTCTGTTGTCATGTGCACCGTTGCGAAGTTAATCATCAGGGTGCTGACTGCTGCTTGGCATTGGTGGCTGCTGCGATTGCTTCGCGTTACTTGCGCGCCTGCTCTCGCTCGTACTCACGGGCGGCTTTGCGCAGCTCGGCGCGTCGCTTGCTGGCCTTCGAGATGTCCCGACACCACTTGATGACGGAGCAAATCGCTACAGAGACGAGCATCCCAATGAAGAGGGCTGCGAACGGCTCGGTGGCGTCTGAGTGGTTGGGGTTGAGTGCTACCACGAGGTAGGCGATGATGGAGGTCGTGATGATGAACAGACCGGCCCAAAAGGCTGGTGTCTTCTTCTTGCGCTTCTTGCCGGATGATGACATCGAAGGTGCTCCAATCGAGTCGGTGCGGAAGTGGATGGTGCGATTCTCTTCTGAGTAGTAGTTGAGCTACGGGCGCACATAATGGCGTGCGGCTGTAGCTCAACTCCTAACTATCAGTCTGCTTGTCAAAGTGCTTTGGAGGTCTCCCTCAACAAAACAGTATTATTTTAGCATAAAAGGTATAGAAATGCAATACTTCAGGCAC
>JBDSPW010000020.1:0-34916 GCA_039930145.1 Saccharimonadales bacterium (SeqCode)
GCTGATCGCGACCCAGTTCGAAAGCCACCACGCCCGCGAGGCCTTTCCGTGCGTCGACGAACCTGAAGCCAAAGCCACCTTCGACCTGTCACTAACGATTCCAAAGGGCGAAGTCGCGCTCAGCAACACACCCGTAAAAAGCGAAGAGAAACAAGGCAGCGAGGTCGTTATGACGTTCGATACGACACCCAAAATGTCGACATATCTTCTGGCGTTTGTCTACGGTGAGATGCAGTGCAAAGAAGCCAAAACAAAAGATGGTGTGGCCGTCCGAGTCTGGGCAACCAAGGCCCAAAATACCGACGCACTCGACTTTCCGTTAGATGTCGGCGTTAAAGTCGTGGAATTCTTTAATGACTACTACGGCGTGCCTTACCCGCTTGCCAAGTGCGACCACGTTGCCCTCCCCGACTTTAGCAGTGCCGCCATGGAAAACTGGGGGCTTATAACCTACCGCGAAGCGTATTTGCTCGTTGACCCTAAGACCACGCCGCAGAGCATGAAGGAAGTTATCACTACGGTCATCGCCCACGAACTTTCGCACCAATGGTTTGGAAACCTCGTCACCATGAAGTGGTGGGACGACTTGTGGCTGAACGAAAGTTTTGCCAATGTTATGGAATATGTCGCCACAGACGCACTCTTTCCGGAATGGAATATCTGGGACACTTTCGTCAGCCACGAGGGCCTATCATCGCTGCGACGTGACTCCTTGCCTGGGGTGCAGTCTGTAAGAACGCCCGTTAATCACCCTGATGAAATTGGTAGCCTTTTTGACCCATCCATCGTCTATGCCAAAGGTGGACGTTTACTTAACATGCTCATGAACTACCTGGGCAGTGAGGATTTTCGTAAAGGCCTTACTATTTACTTCGAAAAACATAAGTATGGTAATACCACCGGCAGCGATCTCTGGGCTGCGCTGACAGAGGCCAGCGGCAAAGATGTCGCCGGTTTTATGGAGCCGTGGCTCACTAGGTCCGGTTTTCCGGTTGTCAGTGTCGATCAAGTCGGCTCAGATGTCGCCATCGAACAGAATCACTTTTTAGTTGATCCGAGCAAAGTTGATCCCGATAGGATATGGCCCGTGCCCCTCCTGAGTACGGCTACAGAAATTCCTGAGCTACTCGAAAAGCGTACCAGCAACGCTACGGTCCAAGAGTCTGGTTATATTCGCATAAATGATGGCGCATCGGGACATTACATCGTTCACTACAAGCAAAATGAGCATTTAAACGCCATTGCCGCACTGGCAGAACAAAAGAAATTGACTCCCGCTGAGCGTTTAATGCTGCTCAGCGACAGTTCATTACTTGCCCGTGCCGACTATCTGTCGTTTGCCGCTACATTGGAACTACTACGCTACTATGCCAACGAAGATGCCGAGCCTGTCTGGGATATGATCTCTTTACTGGTTGCCGATGCACGCCGTTTTGTTGACCTCAACGAAAATCTCGAGGGGTCCATAAAGCAACTTATTCGCTCCCTAATTGAACAACAATATCAGCGCCTTGGCTGGGATGAAAAAGACAACGAATCGGGAGAAGACAAAAAACTGCGTGCCACTATCATATCGCTGGGCGTATACGCCGAGCACGAAGACATTACCAAGCTCGCGCTGGACGCGTTTGACGCTTACAAAAAAGATACTGCGTCAGTCACGAGCGAGCTACGAAGCATCGTCTTTGGTGCTGCGGTTCGCAATAACATCGATGGCGCGTTCGAATATCTGCTCAAGCTCGAGGAAACCACCAGTAATCCCGACCTGAAACAAGAATTAATGAGCGCCCTCACAACAACCAAACTGACCGAACGAGGCCAACAGCTCCTGGACCGTGTCAAGGACCCGGCGAAGGTACGCTTACACGACGTCGACACTTGGGTGGTGCTTTTACTGCGTAATCGTTATTGCCGCCCGCTAGCCTGGGACTGGCTCCGTGCAAACTGGAGCTGGATCGAGAAAACGTTCGAGGGCGACAAGTCTTACGACAGTTTCCCGCGCTACGCAGCCAGCAGCTTCAACACACGCACGCTGTACGAGGAGTACCAGGTATTTTTTGAGCCACTTAAAAACAATGTCGCACTTAACCGAAATATTGTTCTGGGAATCGAAGAGCTGGACAGCCGGGTCAAATGGCTGGAGCGTGACCTCTCGGCAGTGAGCGATTTCCTTACCCAAACTTAGGCAATCGACTCGATAAACTCACTGATTTCATACGTTGGGCCACTGACTTCAAGTGCACTCAATACGACATCGCCATGCCAGTTATGCGTGGCAACCCACATTTGGGCGGCAAAGTGCATCTGTTTTTGTTTAGCAGCCGTGACATATTCAAGTCCGGAGCCTTGCGAGTCATTCAGGCGGTATTTTACTTCGACACAGTAAACCGTTTTATTTTTGGTAGCAACAATATCAATTTCGCAGGCCCGCGTGCGCAAGTTTCGATCAAGCACCCTAAAGCCCTGACGTTCCAAATACATCGCCGCCGCTTCTTCGGCCGCCCTACCATGCGAGAAATTGGTCATGCGAATTGCTCCATGATTTTCTTGATGGGTTTGTAGCTTGTGCGATGCAGTTCGCAAATACCGAACTCTTTCAGCGCCGCCAGGTGCAGCGCCGTACCGTACCCAACATGCTTTTCAAACCCATAGACCGGGTATTTTAAAGATATCTCGTGCATGTAATTATCGCGAGCGACCTTGGCGACGATACTCGCCGCGCTTACGGCGGGCACGATATCGTCGGCTTTGATAATCGCCTTAGCCTTAGTGTTATCTGGAAAGAAGTTAAAATTACCGTCAATTATAAGCTCGTCGTACGGCGTAGTAATCTCTGCCAAGGCACGTTCCATGGCCATCTTCACTGCCAGAGTAATACCGCTGATATCGAGTTCTTCGGGCCACACCCAGCCCAATCCCACTGCCAAAGCATATTCATGTATAAATGTCGCCGCACTATCGCGTTGTTTTTGTGACATTTTTTTACTATCGCGCAATTTCAGAGGTCCGTCCTCTGAACGAAAGTTTTCGGGCATAATTACTACGCCCGCCACGAGGGGGCCTGCCCAACAACCCCGCCCTACCTCGTCGACACCTGCTAGTAACATGCGAGTATTGTAGCAAAGAAAAACTCCCTGAGGTTTGACTCAGGGAGTTTTAATTGACCGCGGGTGTAATGTTTACGATTCTTCGGTTGCTTCGACAGCTTCTTTGACCGCTTCAGCCTTTTCGACTTTTGGCGCTTCTGCTACGGTGTTAACCGCGTTCTTGTCGAAGTCCAGACCTGTCATACGAGCTGACTTGCCGGTGCGTTGACGCATGTAGCTGAGATAATTGCGGCGAACTTTGCTTCGCTTGGTTACTTCAACCTGAACAACAAGGGGGCTGTGGAGCAAAAAGCTTTTTTCGACACCGATACCGCTAGAAATGCGACGAACCGTGATGCGGCTGGTGTGGCTGTTTTTGTTGTCGGTGCGGATAACCAGACCCTGAAAGATCTGCACACGCTCTTTGCTACCTTCACGAATTTTTTGGTGCACTTTTACAGTGTCACCGCTGCGTACATCGACGACAGCGTGCTTTTTATATTTTTCATTTAACTGCTGAATAATATTCATAACTAATACACCTTACACTAATTTGCTCTTTGAATCAAGTATATCACATCTGTTAGAGTCGGCAAATACTGTATAATTGAATGATGGATTACAATCAAGCAGCCCTCGACCAACACAAAAAACTAAAGGGCAAGATTTCTGTCGAGCTCAAAGACACGCTGGATAGCCGCGAAAAACTGAGCATTTATTACACTCCTGGCGTGGGTGCCGTCTCGACGTACGTCGCGGAACACCCCGATGAAGCACGAGATTACACATGGCTAGGTAACAGTGTCGCAGTCATCAGCGACGGTTCGGCAGTACTCGGCCTGGGCAACATCGGTCCCTACGGCGCCTTGCCAGTTATGGAAGGCAAATGCATGCTGTTTAAGCATTTTGCCGGTATCGACGCGGTGCCAATTATTCTGGATGTACACTCGGCCGACGAAATCGTGGCGGCCGTTAAAGCTATTGCGCCGAGCTTTGGCGGGATTAACCTAGAGGATATCGCGGCGCCAATTTGTTTCGAGGTCGAAACTCGGCTCAAAGAAGAATTACCCATACCCGTTATGCACGATGACCAGCATGGTACCGCCATCGTGACACTTGCCGGGCTTATCAACGCATGCAAAGTCACCGGTCGAGAGATTAAAGATCTCAAGATCGTTATTGTCGGCGCCGGAGCGGCTGGCGTCGCTATTGCAAAATTGTTACACGCCTATGCACAGCCCAGCATCTTTGCAGTAGATAGCAAAGGTGTTATCAGCCCTGCCCGGACAGACCTGAACGAATCTAAAAAACTTTTGCTCGAGTATACCAACGGGTCGAATGTTTCCGGCTCACTTGAAGACGTCCTAGTAGGTGCCGATGTGTTTATAGGAGTATCGCAGCCAGGTCTGTTGACCGCCGAAATGGTCAAAACCATGGCTAAAGATCCGATTATTTTTGCACTCAGTAACCCAACCCCAGAAATCATGCCAGATATTGCAAAAGAAGCGGGTGCGGCTATCGTGGCGACCGGTCGCAGCGACTTCCCGAATCAGGTAAACAACGCTCTGGCCTTCCCAGGCATTTTCAGGGGTGCCCTCGATAACCGCGTGCGGGATATTACTGACGAGCATAAGATAAAAGCTGCCGAAACCATCGCATCACTTGTAGAAAACCCAACTGCAGAAAACATCATCCCGCCGATTGGTGACGAACGACTCGTTACCGAAATCGCAAAGCAAATTGTTTAGCCTAGAACACGGAGGACTTCGTCGAGGGTGGTTTCGCCGGCCACAACCTTGAGGACGGCATCCTGGAGCATTGTGCGCATGCCGCTTTTGATGGCGGCGGCTTCGATGTCCTGGGCAGACAGTGAATTGCTTGAGGTCTCTAGGAGGCGGCGAATATCGCCTGTCATGAGGAATTGCTCGCGCACTGCCAGCTGCCCTCGATAGCCGTAGGGGTTTTCGGCCGATGCTCCGGGTTTATAAAGCTGTAAGTTTTCTAGGTTAGGTCGCTCCACCCCATCCGGCAAACTGTCGATGACAGTGCGAATTTTTTGGATACTCGCTTCGTCGGGGCTATAGGCCTGCTTGGTCGAGTCGTCGAGCTTGCGTACCAGGCGCTGTGCCATGACGAGGCGAATGGCCGAAACAAACAACGGGTTCTGCGAGATGATATCCATTAGGCGTGTCAGTGCGGCAGCCGCGTTCGAGGCATGGAAGGTGCTGAGCACAAGATGGCCCGTTAACGATGCTTGCAGCGCCGTTTTTGCCGTATCGTTATCGCGGATCTCACCGACCATCACAATGTCTGGGTCTAGCCGCAAGATAGCCCGTAATTTATCCGCAAAGCTGTCGTCGTTACCACCTTCGGTGCTACGCACGGAAATCTGCGTGATACCATCGAACTGATACTCGACAGGATCTTCGATAGTAATGATCTTGCGTTCGTCCGAATTAAGAGAATTGAGCATAGAGTACAATGTCGTAGTTTTTCCCGAACCTGTCGGCCCGACGACTAGTACGAGTCCACTCGGTTTCACGACAATATCATCGACCACTTTGCGCTCATCTGGCGACAAGCCTAGCTTATCGAGCTGATACATCTCTTGTTGCATGTTAAACAATCGCATCACAATATCCATACCATTGATTGTGGGGACAGTCTCCAGGCGAACGTTCACATCGACCTCAGTACCATCGGCCATTTTTACGGCCTGGGCAATATGGCCTTGCTGCGCCTTGTCAGTAGAAGTCGACACGTTTCCGGCGCTGGCAATGGCCGAGACAAGCACTCGGTACTTTTCTGTGCTGAGTTGAGCAATTGGGTGGAGCACCCCATCGATGCGCAAGCGAATACGTACATTCTCGCGTCCGGTCTCGATATGAATATCTGAAGCATTGAGACGATGGGCCTGGCTAACCAAATACGCCAAGATATCGTCGGCGCGCACTTGTTCTAAGGTTGCCGAGACGTTCTTTACAAGGTCATCGGTGCCGGCGGTGTCGAGGCCGATATCTTGGTACACAACTTGCTGTGGCGGATCATAAAGCTTCATGTAATCGCGGTACCCAGTATCAGAAATTATCGAGAAGGCAATGCGCTGGTCGAGAAACCGATCGCTGATTTCCTTCATGGCAGGTTGCGGTGTAGTCGTGGTGATACCGAATAAAATATTGCTTTGTTCTACCTGAACCGGCACGGCGCGTAGACGATACAGATCTTCTTTTGGCAGTAAATCTTTGTATAGCTGTGGGTTGGCCAGGCGCGAAGAATCGATATAATTTAAACCCAATATTTGGGCACGGCGCTGGGTTGCCAACTCTTCGTCGGCACGGGCATCTTGACTCATGATTGTAGTATAGCGCGACTGCGGGGTTGCTGACAAAATACTTATGGTTATAAACACGGTTGGGGCACACCCAGTAACACCGTATAGTATAGACATGCGCGAAATAATTCTGATTGCCCACAATGTCCGGAGTGCGCACAATGTCGGCTCGCTGCTGCGCACCGCCGAAGGGCTCGGTGCCCTAAAGGTCTATCTGACGGGATATACGCCGTATCCAATGCACAACGGAGATGTACGCTTGCCACATTTGGCACAAAAGATTCACAAACAGATCAAAAAGACCGCACTGGATGCCGAAGAATTTGTGTCCTGGGAGCATCGTAGTGAGGTGACCGAGCTTTTTACAGAACTTAGGGCAAATGGTTTTACCATCGCTGCAGTCGAACAGCACAGTGGTAGTACTGCCCTGCCAGACTATGCGCTACCCGCTAAGCTCGCTTTGCTTGTAGGTCGTGAAGTCGAGGGTATTGAACCCGAAATACTCGACCTGGTGGATATATGCCTCGAGATACCCATGTTCGGCCGCAAAGAATCATTCAATGTAGTGCAGGCGGCGGCCATGGCGCTGTACTATGCCCGCTTTACAAAATAACCATAAGCATCTGTGGTATAATAAGCAAAACTACTTTAAAACAAATATATGACATTAGCTGTTCGCCCAAAACCACCAGCAAATCACAAAAAACGCGTCGGACAACACCGCACGCACAATAAACATTACGCCAAAGCATACTGGCCGTATTTACCGATAGTTGCCGTGCTGGTCTTGGGCATGGTGGCCAATGTATGGTTCGGCCGCGTACACCACGATGTCCTGGGCTATGCCACCGAAATGAGCGTGCAGAACTTGCTGGATGGCACAAACAAACAGCGTGTTGCAAATGGCCTCGGCAGTTTGGCGCTTAATAGCCAGCTTAATCAGGCCGCACAGGCCAAAGCCAATGACATGTCGGCTCGCAATTATTGGTCACATAACACACCGGATGGCCAGACGCCGTGGACCTTTGTGTCAGCTGCGGGTTACGACTACCAGGCCATCGGCGAAAATTTGGCTTATGGGTTCTCGACCAGTAGCGACACTATTGCTGGTTGGATGAATAGTCCGGGCCACCGCGCTAATATCCTTAACAGTAACTACCTTGATGTCGGCTTTGGTGTCATAAATATACCGGATTATCAAAGTAGCGGCCCACAGACACTTGTCGTGGCATTTTATGGTCATGCAGCCACCACTGTGGCGGCCCCTGCTCCTACACCCGTTGCGCCCGCTCCTACTGCCGTATCTCAAACTGGCACTTCTGGAGGCACACCCACACCCGTTTCGACCGAAGAGACCGTACCCGCCAGTAGTGTACCAGCTACAGTCACCCCGTCGACGACAAAAGACGACACTCTCATTGCTACCAAACCTATCGATAAGTCAGTCGAAGCCCGCCGAATAGCTCGTGTGCAGCTCTTTACCTCTGGTAACGCATCGTGGAGCCTATTTGCCGTCACCATCCTCAGCACACTCGCAGTTGTTGCTTTTGCCCTTCGTCATGCCCTAGCCTGGCATCGTTTCTTGCGCAAGGGCGAGCGGTTCGTCTTGCACCACCCGGCATTCGATATCGCTATGATCGGCCTGGCAATGCTGGGTTACATCATGGTGCAGACTTCTGGCTTTATCCGCTAAAGCAAAAACCCGCGATTGCTCGCGGGTTTTATGACGTAACCTTGTGTCTTAACTCAGCTGTCGTTTTGGTGCAAACGCATATACCATTACGGCTGTTAAGCCAATGATGAAGGCGACAATCGCACTCGTCAGTGAGTTCTGGCCTGTGTTAGCAAGCACTGCTGCGCCTTTGCCCGGAGTTGGGGTAAAGACAACAGTTGAGTCACCAAGCACCTGCCCACATGATTCGTTAGTGAACGTGTGCGCCCAGCTTGTCGTGCCCGTAAGCACGTATGCGGCGCTGGCTGCTTCTGCAGTAACGGTAACTGCGCCTGTTGCAGGATACGTCCCTGCGCCTTTTACAGCTCCATTGACTTTGTAGACTACTCCAAGCGTTGTTGGGATAGTGTAGGTGTCGTTAGCCGTCGCACAGACATCGTTGAAGGTAGCCGTGCCAGGTGTAGCAGGCGTTTGCTCGCCACCACCGCCGCCACATTCTTCGTTGGTGAAGTGCATCGACCATGAGTGTATATGACCCTTAAGCTTGTAGCCTTCTTGGGCGACTGCCGTTACAGTGACAGTTCCATTTACATCGTAGTCGTAAGCATTGTAGGTTCCCGCACCAACTGTCTGGTTATTGATCTTGTAGGTAACGCCAACCTTGCTAGGAATAGTAAAGGTATCGTTCTTTGTTTCACAAGGATTGTTAAACTCTACACGTGGAGGGTAAACCTTTACGACACATGGCACATTAGTGAATTCATGCGACCAGCTGTGAGTACCTGTAAGGGTGTAGCCGTTGTCAGCAACAGCTTCGATGTTTACTGTTTCGCCAGCGGTTACGTGGTAGGTGCCGGCAGGTGTAACGATCGGGCTATCATTGACGTAGTACTTGACGTGGGACTTGCTGGGGATGGTGTAGGTGTCATGAGTGTAACCACATACTTCCTTAAAAGTAGGCTCTTTGGCGGTGACATCCTTGTCTTCGTGGCATCCACAGGGTGGTGTCACACAGTTGCCCTCATTGTCCTTGACCATTCCCTCTGGGATCGATGACTGGTAGCCAGTGATATTTGGGCAGACGTCCACCGGTTGTGGGCATTCGGATGCGCTTGGTGCTGGTTGGCCATTGTCGTAGGCCAAGACGTATGAACGGTCCTGGGCATCCGAGAACCAGCCGGGGACAGTGCCATCCCACTGGTTGTGTTCGATGGCATTAACACTCACATTGATGAGCCCGTCATTACCAGTCTTGAGCCGCTCGTCGACACCAGGTGTGCCGACGTATTTGCATACCCATACTTTTTTGTAACAGTTGCCGTCATCGCCACGGACCATATTGACTGGCACTACCTCTTGGTTGCCTTCGATATTTTTACAGAGATCGACTGGTTGAGGACATGCAGCGTTAGTGAAGGTTGCAGTGCCGTCCTGGTTCAATGTAAATCCGTTCCCCGCAAGCAAAGTGTGAGTAGAATCTGGCGTAGCAACGACGGTCAATACACCGCCAACATATGTGTGCGTATAGGTTACGCCATTACCGTCAGCAGGGACACTGAAAGTATCATTTGCTGTGCCGCATTGTTCATCTACTGTTACGGCGGCAGGTGTTACGTTCGTTTTAGGAGTTTCACACGCCTCATTAGTAAAGGTATACGTGTACGTTGCTGTGCCATCCTGATTGAGGGTAAACTCATTGCCTGCAAGGAGGGTGTGAGTTGCATCTGGCGTCGCGGTCACTGTCAGTACGCCGTTTACATACGTTTTAGTGTATGTAACACCATTACCGTCAGCAGGAAGAGCGTAGGAATCATTCTCTGTACCACAGTTTTCAGTGATCGAGACTGTGGCAGGTGTTACATTCGTTTTAGCTGGTGGACAGCCGTGGCTAATTGTTAATTGGGGATTGCCGTTGGTATCGCCTTCATACGTAGCGGAGGCAACTAAAGAGCTAAAGTCTCCGTTGAAACCTGTTTGGACGTATTTGAAAGTGCCCGACTGACCGTTAGGCTGTGACATGGCAAATGATTGCCCATTAATGGTTATCATCGCAGAGTCGGCACCGGTGGCAGTTAAAATCCACAATAAGGTTCCGGGGGTGGCTGTATCGTCAGAACACTGTACGGTAGTAAGCAAGCCGTTAGTTGTGCCTTGTCCTGACCAAGACACCGGCGTACCGGTTTCCGCAAATGCCACGGAGCCCACACCCGATAAAATTGTCGTTAATAAAAATAATAGTGTCGCTACGAAATATCTGCATCGTGCTAGTAATTGTCTCATATGCTGCCTCCCTGTAATGTCCCGTTAGTAATAATTCCACCACTCTCAGTAGTATCTATACTATGATTAAGCTTCATTAGCAAATATGTAATAATTCTCACGATGTGACGAATATCACGTCATACAAAAAGACGCCCCTGTTGGAGCGTCTTTGTATCACCAAATACCTTTAGTTTTCTTGTTTGCGTGGACGGATAGCTACCACTGCTGCAGTTGCAGCAAGGAGCATCAGCGAAAGCAAACTTGTTGTGAGTGTGCTGACGCCCGTATTAGGCAACGTAGCGACTGGTGTAGTTGTTGTAGCTGCTGCAAGTACTTCACCACCACCTCGGCCAACTACTGGTGGAGTAGGAGTAGTTGGAGTTGGTGTAGGCTTTGGGCAAGGAACAGGAACTGGTTTAGGACATGGTGTTGGTTTTGGTGCAGGAGGAGGGCAAGGAGCCGTTTCCGTAGGAGCACATTCAACCTTGAATACTTTGTGCTTCGCGCTACCATTCTGACCATCGAAGTTCCAGTACAACTTGTACATGCCGTTAGTGAGCGTGTAGTTACTGGTAACACCATGGCCGTTTTGGTCGAGCGTAATGTCGCCGCTCAGTGCTGTTGCACCGTGCGTATCTTTTACAATGTGCCAGTTGACACTCTGTAAGCCATCGAAATTAAAGGCGTCGAGATAAAACTCGCATACCTTGGGCTCATCGCGCTGATCTGTTTGTGCAGTCGTACTGGCATGTACTTTTACATCGCCATTATCACCGCAGCGAGCAGCAAGTGCTGAGCCGCTTGTTAATACTAGAACAAGTCCCACCGTCATGAGTGAAGCAACAAGGTGCTTGCACTTCTTAATAAAGTGACGCATACCATTCTCCTAATGATTACTACGCCACATTCTACGCTGCTTGCAATAGATTAGCAAGCACTTTATTTGCGTTTTGTTCAAAGTTCTTGTTTAGTGTGTGATATATGTCACTGTACTTTAACGTTTTCGGCACCTACCAGTGATGCCATGTGTGCCAATACCTCTTCTGATGGAGCAATGCCACTAGGTAATTTTATAACTTGCTTACTGGATGCTTCACCCAACACTAGGACAACATCCATGTTACCGGTGTGGACATCAATTGCCTGCTTAAGCGACAGGAGCATCGACTGGTTACCGCTATCATTCAGTCGAATGTACATTTTGGCCGGGCCCTTCTCGACAGTGACTGGGGTGGTTTTTACCGCTACTTTTGAACTTTTAACACCTCGCGCCCCGGGGCCCTTAATTTTTTTGCCCGTCGATTGATAAGCCTGCGCCTGGGCAGTGGTGATTTCACGGGCGTCGTTAACCAATATCTTTACTTCATCACTCAGGTTTCCGGCTCGGTCTTTGGCACTCACCTTACCACGAGCGAGAATGATGTGGTCGCGAACCCAGATGTCTATGGTTTGTTGATAACTGCTCGGGAACAAAATTACCTCTGTTTCACCAAACTGATCCTCGAGCTTCACAAAGGCCATCTTTTGGCCATTTTTAGTGGTGATTTCACGGACATCGACAATTGCGCCACCAATGGTAACATTTTTGCCATCATGCTCGGGTTTGATGGTATTGAGCGGAATTGTCTGCTCGGCGAGATAGTGTTCAAAGAGCTGCAACGGATGTTGACTAAGGTACAGACCGAGCAGCTCACGCTCCCATAACAATTGTTCGCGGGTATCGAATTGCACCGAAGGTTGCGCAAGAGTGAGCTGTGGCTTGATGCTCGTCTCGTCGTCGATGGCATTTCCAAAAAGGTCGGTCTGACCACTGCTGCGCTGCTTTTGCAGACGCGATGCATAAGCCGACATAACATCCAGATTATGCAGCAGCGTCGAGCGATCACCAAAACGATCAAAAGCCCCCGCCTTAATAAGGCTTTCTAAGGCCTTGCGGTTGACGACGCGACTGTTCACGCTGCCCAGAAAATCTTCGAGTGTTTCGAAATGACCATTTTCGGTGCGAGCGCGCAATATTTCTTCGACTGCAGAGGTTCCGACGTTTTTGATGGCCGCCATGCCAAATCGAATCTGTAAATTCTCGCCCGGAACTACGGCAAACTCCACGAAAGATTCGTTGACATCTGGTGGTAACACTTCGATCCCCATTTTCTTGCACTCGGCAATCTCAATGCTCAAACGATCGGTATCATCGAAGTCGCTAGTCATCAGCGCTGCCATAAAGGCCGCCGGGTAATGTGCCTTCAGATAGGCAGTCTGGTACGAGATGAGTCCGTAACACGCTGAGTGCGACTTGTTGAAACAGTAGTCGGCGAAACCAAGTAGGTCTTTCCAGAATTTTTCGATGACCGTTCGAGGCACCCCATTTTGGACCGCGCCGTCTTCGAACTTGATTTGCATCTTTTTCATGACGTCGATCTTTTTCTTACCAATCGCTTTGCGGAGCGTATCGGCTTCTCCGCCCGTAAACCCACAGACATCACGCGAGATCTGCATAACTTGTTCCTGATATACCAGCACACCAAAGGTCGTTCCCAGAGCATTTTTCATGAGAGGATGTGCAAAGGTTGTGTCTTCTAGCCCGTTCTTGCGTTTGATAAAGCTATCTGTCAGGCCGGCACTCAGAGGCCCGGGGCGATACAAGGCGCCCATGGCGATGACATCATCAAATTCTGTTGCCTTCAGCTCGCGTAGGTAACGTTTCATGCCGCTCGACTCGAACTGGAAAACACCAGTGGTATCGCCACGCCGTAATAGCTCAAACGTCTTTTTGTCATCCAGCGGGATGGTGTTGATTTCGATATCAGTTTTATAGACTTTTCTGATAATACGGAGCGCGTTGTTAATGGTCGTTAAGTTTGACAGACCCAAAAAGTCCATTTTGAGCAAGCCGAGTTCTTCGATCGGGCCCATCGGGTACTGCGTAGCAACCACGCCCTTCTGCGCCATTTCGAGTGGGGCAAACTTGACGATATCATCCGGCGCAATCACCACACCCGCAGCATGAACACCATGACTACGTACCGTCCCTTCCAGGATCAGGGCTTGGTCAAATACCATTTTGGCAGTTTCGTTGGTTTCGTATTCGCGCTTCAAATCTGGGTCATTTACGAGCGAATCTTTGAGCGGAATATGTCGACCTTGCACGGGCGCCGGAATCATCTTGGCCCAACGGTCAGCCTCGGCATACGGCACCTGCAGCACGCGCGAAACATCGCGGACGGCGTTTCGGGCAAACATCCGTCCAAAAGTGGCAATGTTGGCGACACGTTCCGTGCCGTATTTTTGCACACAGTACTGGATCACTTCGTCACGGCGACTGTCCTGTATGTCGATATCGACATCCGGCATGCTAATACGATCGGGGTTAAGGAAACGTTCAAACAGCAGATCGTACTTCAGCGGATCAAGCTCGGTAATTTTGAGCGAGTAGGAAATAATCGAACCAGCGGCACTCCCACGCCCAGGCCCAAACACGATACCTTCGTTTTTGCCCCAGTTAATAAAGTCCTGGATAATCAAGAAGTAGCCGTTAAAGCCCATCTGATCGATGACACCAAGCTCATACTCTGCCCGCTTCAACACCTCGGCGGGTATATGTGTTTTGGCGTCCAAAACACTCATGTCTGTTGACGATTCTTCGGTGCTGTCGCCGTAACGCCAGGAAAGGCCTCGATACACTAGTTTATCCAGATAGGTCTTTTCGGTCTCGCCCTTTGGCACGGGAAACTTTGGAATAAGAATCTTACCGAGTTCAATATCGACCTGGCAGCGATCGGCAATTGCTTTGGTATTACTAATGACTTCCGGGTGTTCTCCGCCCCATCGTTCGATGAGCTCTGCCGGTTCTACCACGTGGAGGGGATAATCTTTGAGGCTCATGCGTTTTTCGTCGCTCAAAAATGAGCCGGTACCGACACACAGCAGAATTTCGTGGGCTTCTTGGTCTTCATGACGCAAGTAGTGAGCGTCACAGGTCAATACCACAGGTATGTCGAGCTCTTTTCCAAGCTTCAAAACTTGCTCGTTAATCAAACCCTGGTCTTCACTGTATAACGAGTTCTTGGGATGTCCGTGATCTTGAATCTCCAGGTAGTAACGGTCGCCAAAGATGCTTTTGTACCAGGTTGCCACCTCGCGCGCCTGATCGTACTGACCTTGTTTGAGCGCATCACCAACTTCGCCACCCATACAGGCGCTGAGCGCAATAATACCTTCGTTGTACTTCTCAAGTAGCTCGTGGTCGACACGGGGGTAGTAGTAAAACCCCTGCAAGTTGGCGATGGTGCTCAGCTGCATCAGGTTCTGATAGCCCTTGTTATTCATGGCGAGCAATATCAGGTGAAAACGAGCTTTGTCCTTTTGCGGGTCTTTATCGGTGTGCCCTCTGGATGCGACGTAGGTTTCGATACCGATGATTGGCTTCACACCGTTCGCGGTGGTTTCTTTATAAAATTCGATGGTTCCAGAAAGCGTCCCGTGGTCGGTCATAGCCACGGCTTCCATGCCCGTCTTTTTGACGAATTCAACTAAATCAGGCACACGTGTCAGCCCATCGAGCAAGCTGTACTGCGTGTGGTTGTGAAGATGCACGTAGTCACGTGCTGTAAGATTGGACCCCGCTTTTGCCACTCTTATTTTCCCTCAAGATTACTTCCAAACAATACACTCAGTATAGCGTTTCTTAGCTCCGCACGCGAGCATGTTTTGTGCTTATGCTAGTCATCTGCAAAGCATTATTTCTGTCCCCTCTGGCGTAACCATTGCCTTCCTTCTCAAGGCACTTTTTTCATGTTCCCTCTGGCGGGAACCGGCCAGTATCTTTTGGCATAGCCCAAAAGATACCAAAAGGCCTAGGCCCAGCTCTTTGGTCCTCGGGCAGCTGTTGTTTATACGAACAACGGGTTCGACGACTCCTTTCAGTCGGCCATTCGCCTCCGGCTCAGGCTAAGTCTCACCCTATTGTTGTTCGATAACAACAGACTACTCCGGGAACGCCGAGAGGGCCAGGAACCGCAGGAAGCTCGGGAGCTCACCGGACCTCGGCTTTACCCGGAGAACTGGAACTAGTAAAAAAGTGTACCTGGTTGCCCGAGGACTGTTCGAGGCCGTACTCCGGCCGAGTTCCGCGGGGCAAACTTTTTTATTAGTGGAAGCTCCCCGCGGTAAAACGTAGTCCTTGAACTTTTGCATACTTTTGGTTCAAGCCAAAAGTATGAATTTGGTTCTTGGTTGCAAGAACATATCATAAAGAGTGGTTCTGACCAGTCAGAACGCGTAAGAAAATTACTTCTTGAGATAAGTTTTGATGTGGTCGATAGCTTTGTTAGCGTCGGCAATGGCCTTCTTGAGGTCTTTGTCTTGAGCATCACCTTCGTGGATTGCGCTTAACAAGGTACGGGCTTTTTCTTTGGTGTCTTTAGCCTTGTCGACAAGCGAGCTGAGCTCTTTGCTGGCACCGTCGCCAAGCTCGTCCTTTTTCTTCTTGCTTTCGTCGAGCAGTCCGGCGAGTTCTGTGTGAAGTTTTTTTAACTCCTTTTCAGCATCAGTAATGCTTTTTTGAGCCGTAGCTTTGACATCTTCACGGGTTTCTTTCCCGCTCTTTGGAGCCGTTAAAATACCAGCGACGTAGCCTGCTACTGCCGCGATCATCGTTCCGAGTGCAAAATTCTTAGCTTTTCCCATAGTTCTATCCTCCTGTGATCGTTATTTACGAAATTTATCAGCCATTTTCATGATGTTGCGAATAACCTTGAGGACAGCGAGCGGTCCCCCAGCGTTCTTAAGCATTTCAGTGGCAGCCTCTGCAGAGTCGATGACTTGTTCGGCCTTGCTTACTACTCGTCGAACGGTCTTAACAAGTTTAATGCCGACTACCAGCATGACAATGCTGAGGATCAAAACAATACTAAGCAGAGACGAAACAATGATAACTAAAATACTTTGGGCGTTTTCCATAATACTTACAGTATATAACTACTGAACGCGCAATGCTACTCAGGTTAGCCTGCTGCGCAAATATGTTTCGAGGTCTTTACCCAGTTCCTCGTGTGCCAAGCCGAAATCTATGACCGTTTTAAGATATTCGAGTTTGTCACCAGTATCGTAGCGCTTGCTGTTTTGAATTTCGCAACCATAAAAGGTTTTGCCGTCCCGCAGCATCGGCTCGATGATGCTATCTGTGACATAAAATTCTTTGCCTTCCGGCAGGTCACGCATGCCCTGCTCTATGTAGTCGAACACCTCGGCAGTAAACAAATAGCCGCCGACGCTGGCGAAGTCAGATGGAGCCTTGGCTTTGCCAGGCTTTTCGATAACTCCCGTCATTTTAAGCACATCGTCTCGTAGTTGTTCGCCGGCAATCACACCGTAACGATCGTAGTCGATATCCTCTTTAATTTTGATGCAAGGCAATATGCCTCCCTGCAACTCGTCGTGCAGTGCCACCATCTGTTGAAAAGCATTGGGCGTGGCCACCGTGAGATCATCGGCAAAAGCGTAAATAAACGGCTCATCGCCGATAAGGTGCGCGGCGTTCATGATTGGCGTCGCCGTGCCATACGGACCTTTTTGGCGGATGTAGACGAAGTTCGCCAGGTTAGCAATGGCCTCAAGATCATCGATATAATGCTTCTTTTTTGGCCCACCTGCTCGCAGGTTGGCCAGCAGATCTTCGCTGGGCATATCAAAATGGTCCTCGATGGCTCGTTTGTTACTGCTCCCGACGATGATGATATCTTTGATGCCCGCCGCCACCAAATCTTCGACAATGTACTGAATAATCGGTTTGTCGATGAGTGGCAGCATTTCCTTAGGCATAGCCTTGGTTTGCGGCAAAAAGCGCGTCCCAAACCCAGCGGCGGCGATGACTGCTTTAGTTACCTTCGGCATATACCCTCCTGCTATTAATTATAAACCGAGCTGTTTTTTGATAAGTTGCTGGGCGAGGCCGGGGTTGGCTTTGCCTTTACTTTCTTTCATCACCTGGCCCACCAGGAAGCCGATGGCTTTCATCTCGCCGTTTCGTACGTCTTCGGCAGCTCTGGCATTATCTGCCAGGACTTTGGCGACAATTTCGGCAATTGCCCCTTCGTCTGATTCCTGGATCAGGTTCTTGGATTCAGCAATAGCAGCTGGGTCTTGACCGGTTTTAAGCATCTCTGCCAGTACTTCTTTAGCGGCTGTGGAACTGAGTTTATTCTCGGCTACCATCTGCGACAAAGCAATAAGCTGCGTGTCACTGGTCATGATAGTGCTATCAGATGAGGTCTCATCGTCGGTTTGAGGCACCATGAGCCAGAAGGCAACGCGTTTGGCATGTGACGCATCTGCAGCCTCGTAGACCCGTTTGACAGTGCTAGCCGTCTCCGGGACGGCTATGATATCTTCGGTTACTGACGAATCGAGACCAATTTCTTGCAAGATACGGCGATAGTCTTGTGGCAAGGCTGGCATCTCGGCTTTGACACTTTCGATATATTCGTCGGTCATGGTCACCGGTGGCAAATCCGGTTCCGGGAAATAACGATAGTCGTGGGCGTCTTCTTTGGTGCGTTGGCTAAAGGTTTTCTGTTTGGCATCGTTCCAGCCTCGGGTTTCTTGGACTATTGATTCGCCTTTTTCGAGGAGTTCGATCTGTCGGACGATTTCGAAGTCGACAGCCTTTTCGACACTACGGAAACTGTTGAGGTTTTTAGTCTCGCTCCGCGTACCCAGCTCGTCGGTTTTGCTGACCGAAACATTAACGTCGAAACGCATGTTGCCGTAGTAGAGGTTGGCGTACGAAACATCGGCATACTTCATGCGTAGGTATAATTCGCGGGCATAGGCCTTAGCCTCGGCGCTGGAGTGCATGTCGGGCTCGCTGACGATTTCTAGCAGTGGTGTGCCGGCACGGTTGAGGTCGACCAGACTGTAGTCCTTGCCCTCTGGGTGCGTGCTCTTGCCAGCATCTTCTTCCATGTGAGCCCGAGTGATGCCGATACGTTTTGGCTCGCCATTAACGTCGACTACTAGTTCGCCGCCAATAACAATTGGCTGGTCAAACTGAGTTATCTGGTAACCCTTTGGTAGGTCAGGATAAAAATAGTGTTTACGGTCGAACTTGCTGAACTTTTGCGGGACGGTGCCAAGTGCAAAAGCAGCCTTGGCAGCCAGATGCACGGCTTCTTTATTAAGCACCGGCAGTGCCCCGGGCAGCCCAAAGCAAATATGGCTCACGAGCGTGTTAGGTTCGGCTTCACGAGCATCATTACCGACGGCAGCAAAAAGTTTTGTCGCCGTTTTTAACTGCACGTGGCACTCAATGCCAATGGTTGCGGTGTAAGCGTCCATGACTTCCTTGGCGATCATTACAGGGCTCCGAGATCCTTCAGGGCCTGGCGAAAACCAGTCAGGACTTTCATGACTTCGTTTTGCTTGAGTGGTGGAGTTTCTTCGTGGACTAACTTGTTGCGTAGTTTGTGGCCAAACCAAACAGAGTCGTTGTCGCTGATGTCGCGCTGAGCCGCAACCAGTCGCTCACCCATAGTCTTGCCCTTATAGCGGCGCGCCTTGAGGGCGTCATCGAGCAGTTTATCGCCGTTGATAATCGCCAATGGCCAAGTATTTTTACTCTTGCATAATCCCTGCACCTCAGTCCACTGCTCGTGGTAGCGTTTGGTATTGAGCTTCTTGGGTTTACGGCGTAGCTTACCGGCAACGATAACGATAAACAGCAGCACGACACCGGCTGCAATAGCGAGATACAAGTACATATTATTCTGGTCTAAGTTCATCCCACCAACTCCTCTGTTTTTGCTGCTAATTCTAGTAATGCCTTGTCTTTGCGCTGTGGTGCCATTAATTGTAACCCAACTGGTAAATCATCGCTCGTGCCGGCCGGAATACTTATAGCCGGCACACCTACCAGGTTCACGGCCACCGTCATGATATCGGTCAGGTACATTTTGAGCGGGTCACTGACATTTTCGCCAATTTTAAATGCCACCGATGGTGACGTGGGGCCAACGAGAAAATCGACCTGCTCAAAGACACTATTGAACTCGTTAATAAGTTTGGTGCGCACGGTCTGGGCCTTTTTGTAGTAGGCATCGTAGTAGCCGCTGCTGAGCACATGCGTACCGATCATGATACGACGCTTGGCTTCTTTGCCAAAGCCGACAGAACGGGACTTGGCATAGCTTTCGTTTAAATCTTTGGCATCCTTCTGCGAGTAACCGTAGCGCTGGCCATCGTAGCGACTGAGGTTGCTGCTGACTTCGGCGGGACAGACGATGTAGTACACCGCCAGTGCCATCGGCAGGCTGGGCAGGCTGACTTCTACAATTTCTGCGCCGGCGCTCTTCAATTTCTCGACAGCTGCTTCAATGACAGTCCGAACGCCGTCGTCTAGGCCTTCGCCGTGCATGTATTCTTTGATGAGTCCGATTTTTTTGCCTTTGAGTTCAGTGTTCGCTAGCGGGAAATAAGCATCGTCGCGTTCGATAGTCGTGCTGTCGAGCTCGTCCTTGCCGGCCAGTATATCGAGCACCAAGGCAGTGTCGGCAACCGTTCGAGTTATTGGTCCGATGACGTCCGTACTACTCGCCATAGCTACCACACCGCTACGCGACACCAGACCATACGTAGGCTTGTAACCAACCGCGCCGGTAAAGCTGGCCGGAAGTCGAATCGAGCCACCCGTATCAGTACCGAGTGCAAACGGCGTCATATCGAGCATAACGGCCGCGGCTGAACCGCCCGATGAGCCACCGGGAACGCGGGTCGTATCGTGAGGGTTTTTGGTGGTCATAAAGTCGCTGTTTTCGGTGCTAGATCCATGTGCAAAAGCATCGAGGTTAGCCTTGGCGACACAAATCGCGCCTTCGGCTTCGAGTCTCTCGATTGCACTTGATTGATAGGGTGCATGAAAGCCTCTTAGGATATTACTGGCGGCAGTAGTTTCGGCGCCGAATACTAGGAAGTTATCTTTTGCGATAAAGGGTACACCCGCTAGACGACCAACATTTTCGCCGTTTTTTATACGCTCATCAATCGTTGCGGCTCGCGTGCGAGCGGCTTCGTCGAGTGTCGCTATAATTGCGCTATACTCGCTTTTTTCGGCAATAGTGCCGAGGCTTTGCGATACAAGTGTCACGGCACTCAGTTCACGGGCCTGCACTTTTGCAGCAATCTCAGCAATCGATGGCCAAGCACTCACTAAGAAATCATCCTTTTAACCTTAATGTGATCATCGAGAGTATCAGGCACATTCTCCAGCAAATCTTTGGGCGTATAGCCATAATCCTTGAACACGTCATGGCGCTCTACATTCACAAGACCCGTCACCTGACTCGTCGGCTCCAGGCCTTCAATATCGGCATTATCAAGCAGCTCGACGTAATGCAGGATCTCGTCCAGCTCATTTTTGAAGCTTTCGACCTCGTCGTCAGCAAGTTCCAGCCGTGCGAGCTGGGCCAATTTTAAAACATCGTCACGCGTTAAGTCAGCCATAATTTATATCAACTATAACAGAGTAAATCACAAAAGTTTAGTGGGCTCGCGCAAGTTCATCACGTTTACCGGTTCAAGCTCGACATACTCGGGCATCGGGATATTCAGGTGAAGCTCGGCAGGGTCAAAACGTCGGCGCATGGGCCCACTGAGGCTTAAGCGACCGACCTCGAGCACGACGGGGCGTCGTACGCGTGCGGGATCGCCCTCGGGGCTATAAGCACGCACGATCAACCTTCTTTCTCGTAACAAATAATCGTTCTCGGCATTTTTTCCAAATCTAAATGCTAGCGACACGAATCCTGCCCCTTTATGAAACTCCGTTTCGAGCGATCCTAATGGCAGGCACAAGCTGACTGTCGGATGTCCGCCTTGGCGCTGAACGCTTTGGACAACCTCCGAAAGGTAGGCACGAGCGTGCGGCCCATAATGTGGGGTTTGGAATGATCTTTCGAGTAGTTGGCGGGTCGCATACAAGACCGTAGGAACATAGGGTCGATACGTAACACCCTCGTGTCCACTGAAATATTCTTTTAGTTCTCTTACAAAACTGTTACTGCCCATCTGGCGTCCGACTATTAAACTTGGGCTAGGTGTTGGAAGTGTTTGAGTGGAGTCACCTGGTTGTGGCACGGCCAGTTTGTCGTTTTGATCCTCGGCTGGACGTTGTATTGCACGTAGCAACGCTTCTGGATCAAATGCAGTTTGCTGCTTGCCAATCATCCGTTGATGTCGTCGACCCATCTCATGTCACCTGCTTAAATCGTCATTATAGTTCGCATGAAACTATTTGCAAATTCCGTATTGCAACCATGAGAATTAAGCGCATAATTGCAAGCAGCAAGCGATAGGACTGAACGCACACAAAAAATTAAGCAATGAGTCTCGCAGAACAACCCTATTTACACCCAACTCCACTGGAAACAGTACAGCCGTTGGCATTGCCCGATTTTAATATACGCGAACACTCACAGGGCTCTCTGAAACCCCACGCCGAGTACCTGACCCAACACGATCGCTTCGTCATGGATGACGGCTCGGTATATGAGCTGGATGCATTCTTCCCGCATCAAACGAAGTTCGATGTACCAGTCTTGTACACGACGCCCTGGTTTACTGATTTAAGGGGTTTTAACAGCATCTACGGCAAGGAGTTAGCACGACGAGGTATTGTAAGTTACGCCATCAGCCCCGAGCGCAGCAGCAACCCCGTAGATCGCGTGACACATCTGGGGAGAATATCTCTACAGCATGATGCATACGCTCAACACCGTATTCTTGAAGCAATAGACGACAAGGGAGACGGCAGCTATATGAGTCACGGCTATTCGCGTGGCGCGCTGTTAGCACTCGGCATGAAAGCAATGGAAGATCAGTTCGGACACCACCAAGTGTACGCAGATTGTATCGATCCACCCCTTGAACATGCCGTACGACCGAGCGAGATGGACTTGCAAAGCCTGGCACCATACTTTAGAGACGAAGCCAAAGAGCTCGTACGGAGCCTGACCTCACACCAGGTAGCAGAATACTTAAACATGGTGCGCACAATACGTCTCTCGGGGGAATTTTGGGTAGACCAAATAGCAACTGGTTTCCGGCTTTTTACGGGACAAGGCGGGACTTTTATCAACAACCTACCCAAAGATACACGGATGCATATTCTTCATTTCGAAGGCAGTATCTTTAACCATGCCTTGTATTGGCAGAAACGGTTAGAAGGTTTCTCGGGTATCACCTGCGTTTCAGAACCGGGGTTACACATGTCGGGTTTTCGGCGTGATGTTATTTCCGCCAGCATCGGGCGTCTGGTAGGCGAACAACAGAAGTTATAACTCGTGGTCGCGTTACTTACATTTTGGCTTTGATATCTTGGATAATGTCGCGGAGTTCGGCAGCTTTTTCGAATTCTAGATTGGCGCTTGCTAGTTGCATTTGACCGGTCAGGTCTTTAAGTAATGAGGCGTATTCATCTTTTGGTATTTTCTTGAGGTTAAGTTTTGCTGTTTTGGCATCTTCGGGCAGATCTGGTCGCATGCCCTTAGAAATTTCACTGGTGATACCGGTGGGCGTGATGTCGTGCTCGACATTGTAGGCCTCTTGGATGGCGCGGCGACGCGTGGTTTCGTCGAGAGTTTTTTGCATGCTCTTTGTTACGTTATTGGCGTACATAATCACGTGGCCGTCGACATGACGGGCAGCACGACCCACCGTCTGGATCAGAGCCTGCTCACTACGCAGAAAGCCTTCTTTGTCAGCATCGAGAATTGCTACCAGTGACACTTCAGGCAGGTCGAGCCCTTCGCGGAGCAAGTTAATACCCACTAGCACGTCATACACACCAAGACGTAAATCACGAAGGATGTCTGTACGGTCGAGGGTATCGACATCGCTATGCAGGTATGCGACCTTGATATTTATCTCTTGTAGATACTCGGCCAGGTCTTCTGCCATGCGCTTGGTGAGCGTTGTTACGAGTACGCGTTCGTGTTTGTCGATAGTACTACGGATTTCGGCAATCAAATCATCGATTTGGCCGTCAACAGGCCGAATTTCAATTGGCGGATCCAACAGGCCGGTAGGACGAATAACTTGCTGTGCTGGCGCCGGGCTACGGCTGAGCTCATATTCGGCTGGAGTCGCGCTGACATAGACCGCTTGGTTAACGTGGCGTTCAAACTCGGTAAAAGTAAGTGGACGGTTATCGAGTGCGCTCGGCAAGCGAAAGCCATGCTCAACCAAAACTTCCTTGCGTGCCCGGTCACCATTGTACATACCGCGCACCTGCGGAATAGACTGGTGCGATTCGTCTACAAGCAAAAGATAATCATCCGGGAAATAATCCATGAGGGTTGCTGGTTGCTCCCCTGGCTCACGGTTCGTCAGATAGCGACTATAGTTTTCGATGCCTTTTACGAAACCCGTTTCCTCGAGCATCTCGAGGTCGAAACGCGTGCGCTGCTCTAGACGCTGGGCTTCCAGCAGCTTCCCCTCCATCTTAAATTGGGCCACACGCTCATCCAGCTCGCGCTCGATTTTTCCAAGCGCAACCTTGAGTTTGTCGTGCGGGGTTACATAGTGGCTGCCTGGGAAAATTTTGAACTCATCGAGTTCCTTTAAGATTTCACCCGTTAGCGGGTCGATTTTGGTAATCCGGTCGACTTCGTCACCAAAAAACTCTATACGGTACGCCAGTTCTTCGCTGGCGGGAAAAACATCCACGACATCACCGCGAACCCTAAATGTACTGCGGTGAAAGTCGATATCGTTGCGTTGGTACTGAATATCGGTAAGGTGCCTCAAGAATTTGTCGCGCTTGCGCAATTCGCCTTTTTTGATACTAATCGATAGGCCGTCATAGTCTTCGACGGAGCCAATGCCATAAATACAGCTCACACTGGCGACAATCAGCACATCCTTGCGGCTCAGTAGTGCATCGGTCGCGGCGTGACGCAGCCGATCAATTTCTTCGTTAATCTGGCTGTCTTTTTCGATAAAAGTGTCGCTGCGGGCAATATAGGCTTCTGGCTGATAATAATCAAAATAGCTCACAAAATAGTGCACAGCATTGTCGGGGAAGAACTTCTTAAACTCGTTATACAGCTGCGCCGCCAAGGTCTTGTTGTGGCTGAGCACCAGCGTTGGCTTCTGCACATTCTGTACCAGGTTGGCCATACTAAAGGTCTTGCCCGATCCCGTGACACCCAAAAGTGTTTGGTCGTGCAGGCCATCTTTAAGACCAGCCGTTAGCTGTTTAATAGCAGCCGGCTGATCTCCTAAAGGCTCGTAATCACTCGTTAGTCTGAACTTGCTCACCCACCTATTGTAGCAAGTTCTGCCTATTTAAAGATGTTGGCGTACTTGGCAAAGTCATCGTCGAGGACTTTTGTAAGGTCTCTAATTAGTTCTTCGGCATCTTCGCTAAACAATACGGGGTTCGCGGCATGACGACTGCCCGCAACATCGAGGATTGCCTGGATCTGCGTGCTAATACCACCAGCCCCTTGAAGAAAGCCAATTGGCGTGTCAGTTTCCATGGCAATCGTAAATTCGTGGAGCGTGCCCAGGCGACCACCGATACTAATAACCGCATCGCTAGAAGTGATGAGCAATGTGTCGCGCCCAACGTAGTGCAAACCTGTATAAAGAATGGTGTCGTATGATTTGGTGGGTAAACGGTATTTGAGAACATGCTCGATCTTTGATGCGGCCGGGCTAATACCAACGCTCATCGTGCCGCCAGCAGCCTTATAACCCTGGGCTGCGAAATCGGGTAGCCCGACTGTTGCGCCTGTCAGCAACGAATGGCCCGCCCGGGCGATAGCCGCCCCCATGGCATGTGCCAACTCCTTGCCTTCTTCGACACTCGAGCCTTTGGCTGCTCCGGAAACACATATTTGGTACATTTATCTTCTTCTTTCTTGGTTTATGTTAGAGCTGGTTCGGTTACTAATTCGGCATGCAAGCCAGCCAGTACGGTTTGTTCAACGGCATCGTGTTTCAGGTAGCGGATAAGCAGCTCATGCCATAACGAATGCTGAAAATACTGGACAATACGTTGTTTATACGGCAATTGATTGCAGTAGTTGAGCGCGACATCGATGATATTCAGCGATACCGGCTGGTGCTCATGCAGGAGGCTCAGCGTGGTCGTATTGTGCCAAAATTCCAGACTAGGTTCGATTTTACTGAGCGTTCGCTCGATAGAATGCCAGGTAAGATCATCTTGCTGGACATGAGGTTCAAAAATCTCCTCGCGAAAGCGACTGCTAAATCGAGCGTAGTAGCGCTGGATAATCTGCCAGGGAATCGGCCGGTCTAACATGTCGGCGTGCAGAAATGGTTCGTCCAACACGATGCTTTCCACGAGCTTACCGAAATCGCGTTTAACCTGACAGAGTTTTAAAAAGGTGCTGGCGGCACGGATATCGTTGATCGCATGCAATGCGAGTAGTAGCGTTACCGTCGTAGCTGCTGGCGGTTGCACCGTTGGTAACGGCAGCAGTACGACACTCCCTAGCTCTTTTACGCCTACCACGGTGTGTTTGTTCTGCTCTACCAACGTCTGCGAAAATGCTTCCCAGCGTTTCGTATCAGGGCAAACAATTTGAATAGTGCGGATTTCGAAATCATTCGATTTGAGTTTGCGGTACTGCTCGAGCATTTGTTTTTGCCAGCTTTGCGACTCAACCATCCAGCCCGCAGCAACGATGGCTGCCGGTTGTTCGTGCTTGAGCATGGAATCGAACGAGCGATATCCCAGCTGCTTCATGACATGCTTGGGCGTAGATTTTTTTAGCAACCGCTTGATGACGGTATTCTTTAGCGCATAGACACTGCGCGAAATGGGTACTGTACGGAGCGCTTCGGCGACATGCGAAACAGTGCCGTCGCCTTTTGCGCCAAACTGGTTTTGTAACGCCTGCAGGAGTCGGTCGTCGTCGGCTTTTAAGCGCTCTGACAAGGCATGGTAGAGTTCTTCTCCCGTAGTATCCTTGGGGTCGAGTCCGAGCTGTTTCAGCTTAGCTGTGGTGGCCTGCGTTAACTCGGCCGATAAACGGATATCAGTACTGGTATGCCCACTAGCGCGTTCCAGTTTATCCAGGCTTTGATGGAACATGGGTTCCGGTGCCCCGAGTAATTCAGACAAAACCCTCGTCATAGTTACCTTTATCTTAGCACAAGCGTGATATGTTCTGGTAGCAGATTAGAAACGTTCTGGCTTGTACCATTCGGGGGCATCTTTGAGGAAGTCGCCGAGAGCTTTTTCGCTAAGTAGCCCCGCTTGGGCGCCAGTTTTCTGGACAACACTCATCGAGTTAATCGGCGCCCACTGCAAAGCACCTTCGATAGTGTTGCCTTTTGCCAGCGCGGCTACGAATGTCGAGGCAAAGGCGTCGCCAGCCCCGGTGCGGTCCACAGGAGGCGCTGGGTCCGGGTAGAGCGGCATCTTGAAGCGATTATCACCATCGCTCGCGTAGGCACCCTTTGGTCCGTCCGTAAGCACGACAATCCTCGGCCCGAGAGCATGCAGGTGGTTAATCAGATCGTGGATGTCCTCGTGGTTGCCGCCACCAACCAGCACGGCCTCTTCGCGGTTCAGAATCAGTACTTCACTACGCTCATAGAGCGCCTTTAGCCGCTCGGTACCGGCATGCATTTGGAAGGTACCCGGTTGGAATGCCAGTTTTACTTCTGGGTTATTTGCCAGCCACTCGGCTACTTGGTCGTGATACGGAATGGCGTGCTCGCTGATAGAGCTAAAATAAACCCACTTTGGCATGTCGGTTGGTGCAATGTGCGGCCAATGGTAGTCGTATTCTTCGTGCTTAATAAGAATCGTACGTTCGTCTTTGTACCACAGCACGTAGTGATAGTTGCTCTTCATGTCCGGATTGACCTTTACGAAGCGATGATCGACACCGTTCGTGTTGAGGGCGGCGATCATGTCACGCCCTTCTTGGTCGCCACCAACATTGGTGACGAACGCACTATTAAGACCCAAGCGAGCGAAGGCTACGGCAGCATTGGCAGCGTTGCCAACTGCTTGCACCACTTCGACGTGGTCAAACGGCAGTTTGGTACCAAACTGCATCGCCAGCCATTTGCCATACTCGTTTTCGTAGGCCTGGGCTTGGTCGTCGAACAATTTAATAAATGCGTCGGTGACAATATCGCCGATACTGATTACATCTGGTTGATTAGCCATGTACGCCCACCCTTTATGTTGCTTATGTCTATTGTACTGTGGCGCCGTGTTTTTTCAAATGCTTAGATTTTCTTTTCAATCACTTGAATAGTGTTTTCGGCTGTTTCGGCGACAACGGTGACTTTTTCTTCTACCAGATTTGCCGTGCTATTAAGCCTATCGACCGCACTATTTGCTTGCTGAATGCCGCCCTCGGCCTTGTCGAGCGTGGTGTTAAGCGTATCTTCTACTTTGTCTATGGCACTCGACAATTTCTTTTCGAGCGAGTTATTAGAATTTTCGTCGAGCAAATCATTAATGATACTAAAGAATCCCATTTTACGGCTTGGCCTTTCCGGCCGAGTTGAAGGCATCAATTTTACTTTCGACAACGGCCTGGACTGCACCAACTACTTCTTTGCCGATGAGCTTCGATACCGAATATTCGGTAGGGTTGTCAGCCAGGACTTTTTCGAGGGTGCGGCGATATGCTACACGCATGTCGGAGTTAATATTGACCTTCGTTACACCGATTTTTACGGCATCGACAAAGTAGTGGCCGGGGGTACCGCTGCCGCCATGGAGGCTAATGTTGCACTCTACTGCATCGCGGAGCCGTTGCAACAGCTCAAGATCGAGCATCTTTGGTACCGGATATTGCCCATGCAAGTTACCGATAGCTGCCGCGAAGGTGTCGATACCGGTAGCGTCCACGAATGCTTTGGTACCTTCGGGTGTACTAAACGTCTTTTTGATTTCGTCGTAGTTGATATCTTCGGTGTGGAGATTGGACGAACCGCCAAAGTAGTGCGGCTCGCTTTCTACAAGCGCGCCGGTCAGCTTGGCATACTCGACAACTTCTTTAGTGGCAGCAATGATTTCATCCTCGGTGGCATCATGATTAGCCTGCGAGACATCGATATGAATAAACTCGAATCCAGCTTCGATACCTTTTTTGGCCGCTTCCACCGATGGGCTGTGGTCGAGGTTTATATATATCTCGACACCATACTGCGCCTTAAAGTTGTCGACCATGTCACGGACGTTTTGCAGGCCAATATCGTCGACTTCGCCCTGGCTCACTTCGACTAGAACGGGAGCGTTCTTGGCGGCGGCGGCCAGCACGACCGCTTTTAGTGTCGCTTCATCGTCGAGGTTAAACGCCCCGAAAGCGAAATGTTCGGCACGAGCTCTATCCATACCCTCACGGGCGTTTTTACAGTTTTCACGAATTTGGGCAAGTGTTAGGGGCATGGTTACTTCCTTATTTCTTTTTATCGACGATATGATGAGCGGCGAGTTGGATGTGCTTGGCGGTCAAACCAAAATGTTCGAGCAGCTCGCTTGGTTCGCCTGATTCACCGAAGTGGTCTTGCATACCTAGACGCTTGAGCGGTACTGGACATTCTTCGCCCAGTAGCTCGGCAATCGCGCCACCCAAACCACCTATGATCTGCGCCTCTTCGACCGTCACGACGCAACCAGTTTTCTTGACGCTCTCTAAGATCGTCTTGGTGTCCAGTGGCTTGATAGTCGGTACATGCACAACTTCGGCATCAATGCCGTCTTTAAAGAGTTTCTCGGCAGCTACCATCGCTTGGTAGGTCATGGTGCCGGTGGCGATGATGGTCACATCTGCCCCTTCGGCAAACAGATAGGCTTTGCCGATTTCGAATGGTGTGTCGGCCGTTGTCACAATCGGGGACGCTTCTCTGGCAAGCCGTAGATAGTTGGGGCGTGGATCTTGGGCCATGGCCAGCGTGGCTTTCTCGGCCTCTACACTGTCACACGGAACGATAACCACCATGTTTGGCAACACACGCATCAAGGCAATGTCTTCGAGCATTTGGTGGGTTGCGCCATCGGGGCCAACGCTCACGCCAGCATGCGAACCGACGACTTTTACCGGACGGTCGTTGAGGCAAATGGTCGTGCGGATCTGTTCCCAGTTGCGACCCGGACTAAACGCGGCGTAGCTACTTACGAAAGGAATTTTGCCCATCGCGCTCAACCCAGCACCAACGGTAACGAGGTTTTGTTCGGCGACACCAATTTCAATAAACCGCTTTGGAAACTCAGCCCTAAATAAGCTCATCTGTGTGGAGTCAGTCAGATCAGCACAGGCTGCCACGACATTGTCGTCGCGCTTCCCTGCTTCGAGCAGTCCGCGCCCAAACCCCTTACGGATCGGCTCGCTGGCAATGTCCTTGCTTAAAATGTCATCTATAAGGTGTAAATTACTCATGTTCGCTCCGAATCTTGCCGCCGAGAGTGCGGAGTTCGTGTAGGGCTTTTACGGCCTGCTCGTGGTTAGGCGGCATGCCGTGCCAGTGGAAATCGTTTTCCATAAAGTCCACACCCTTGCCAGGAATGGTGTGGGCAATAATCATCACCGGTTTTTCAACAATGGCTCGGGCCATAGCGCAGGCATCAATAACCGCTTCGATGTTATTGCCATCAATCTCGAGGACGTGCCAACCAAAGGCTTCCCATTTGCCGCGCAGATCTTCGAGGGGCATAACGGATTCGGTCGGGCCATCAATCTGAATGTTATTGCGGTCGATGATACCGATAATGTTGTTGAGCTTTTCCTTGCCTGCCAGCATGGCACCTTCCCAGATATTGCCTTCGTCGAGCTCGCCGTCACCCATAACCACATACACCCAACGGTGATGTTCCTCGTTCATGCGCAAAGCCAGCGCCATGCCGCATGCCTGGCTCAGACCACAGCCAAGCGGTCCACTGGTCGTTTCCATACCAGGAAGCTTGAGACGTTCCGGATGACCCTGGAGTCGTGAACCCAGTTTGCGGAGTGTCATGAGCTCGCTCTTGGGAAAATAACCGGCTTCGGCCATGGTCGCGTATCGTACTGGTACGCAGTGACCGTTACTTAGTAACAAAATGTCACGCTCGTCCCAGTCTGGGTTCTTCGGATCGTGTTTCAAGATATCAAAATACAGTGCCGTAAAGATATCAGTTAGCCCGAGTGGACCAGCCGAGTGGCCACTACCGGCGTGTTCGAGCATGCGGATAATATCCTCGCGAATGGTATTGGCTTTTGCTTCCAGCGCAGTCAGTGTGTAGGTCATTCTGCTAGTGATTATAGCAAGCATTACCCTGTTCGTCATGTCAATTGACAGATGATGCATTCTGTTCTATTTTCAATGAATATGGCGGAGCTGCTCTACTTTCACCAATTAGAGAACGATTTTCTACAATTTCGCGAGGAGTTAGATACTACGGACTTTAGGCGACAGCAATACACATGTGCCATCGGCGTTCTATTTAAAAGCCGTCAAGTGTTACGGACTGAATATCCAGCGGAGCTTCTGCCCTCTGATAGTAACCTCGTAACCGCACTAGGCAAGCGCACACTTGCGCTAGCAAAAAATAAGGTAGCCGTCCTCGGTTCGGGCAAAGGTCCTATCTGCTGCGAAGAAGCAGAATGGAAGCTAGCTCACTCGCTGTTGCCAGAAGAAGTTCACGATGCTTCGCAACATTCTCCCCTTATTCTGACTTTGCATAACAAAGCAGTGGCAGTGGGAAAACATCAAGGACAGCCAAGCTGGTATGGGTTGCGTAATGTGCCGGAACGGAACATACATGCGGGGGCATTTCATGCCATCACGAATATTCCATTAGCCATAAGCCTGCCTCGTGCTTCCACGGCATACAGATACTCGATGTCACCTGAAAATACAGCAAGCATCATACGTTTTAGTATCTATGCAACTCCACCATCCCATCGTCGTGATATAAAATTTCTAAATGAAGAAGCTGCTATTGTACGAACCACGAGGCACGAATCAATCGTAAAAGCATGCGATGATTACCTAGTGGACGCAAATCTTGCTTTCGATATTACAAATTTATAAGTTCTCGGAGCTGGTTGTAGCGTTCACGTGGCTCGTGTGAACTTTGGATAAATCCGCCGACATTCAGGACATCGACACCAGCATCGATGAGCTGTTTGGCATTATCCGCATTTATGCCCCCATCCCAGGCAATTTCTACATCAGGATGATGCGCTCGCACTTCACGTACTTTATCGAGTAGCCTCAGGTCGGCTTCACCGCCGTGGTGACCAAGGTTGCCGCTAAAAATCAACACTTGGTCAAAACTATGCATTATCTGTTCGGCGTGTTCCACGGGCGTGTCCTGGAGCAGTGCCAGTCCGGTCTTGATGCCGGCTTTGTGCAGTTCGGCTGCAAAATGCATGTGGTGTACTGTTACCTCGTTATGAATAATCACTATGTGCGGTTTGAGTTTAATTAGCGGTTCCAGATACTCCATAGGGTGTGCATACATAAGGTGAATGTCGCAAAGCACCCCCGTAGGCAACCAAATCCGATCAAGCTCGGGCGATTTTGTCGGCGCAAATTCGCCATCCATCAGGTCGATATGTATACGCTCGGCAAACGGCAAAATACGCTCCAGTTGCTCCCGGTATTCGTGCAAGTCGTATGCAGTAACTGTCGGACAGATAACTGCCATATTACCCCAGTTCGTCGAGTTGTTGAATGCGGCGAAGAAAGCGGGGGGCACCGGCAAATGGCGTGTTAAGCCATGTCATAACAATCGACTTAGTGTCATCCAGCGACAAATATTTGGACGACAGACACAGCACGTTGCTGTCGTCGTCGTTGCGGGCCGAGCGAGCTTCCTCGAGATTCCAGCAGAGACTAGCGCGGATGCCTTTAAAGCGGTTAGCCGCCATACACATACCCTGCCCGCTGCCACAAATTAATAGGCCACGGCTGTCTTTGTCGCTGTCACCCAGCAATGAAGCGGCGACTTTGCCGGCGAACTGCGGAAAGTCGTCTTCTTTGCTAAATGTCAGGTCACCATCATCGACAATATCGTAGCCGGCATGCTGCAAAAATAGGGCAATTTCTTTCTTGAACTCAAAACCGTTATGGTCGGCGCCGAGGTAGATTTTCATTTTATTCGTGATCGTGCGCTTCCTTTGCGTGCAAGAATTTGCCAGTGTCGGCGACAACTTCGACGAGGCGGTTACTGTAACCCCATTCGTTGTCGTACCAGACCATGACCTTCACCAGGTTACCCCCAACAACTTTAGTCAGAAGCAGGTCGACGGTGCCGGAGTTACTGTTGCCAATGTAGTCGCTACTTACAAGCGGTTCATCGCTGACACCCAAGATACCTTGGTAAAACGGCTCTTTGGCGGCCTTTTTGAAGGTTTCGTTGAGCTCTTCGACACTCACGCTGCGCTTTAAAAGTGCCGTGATATCACTAAGGGAAACAACAGGAGTCGGAACACGAATACTCAGACCGTCGAACTTGTCCTTCAGCTGTGGCAATGTAAGGGTCACAGCAATCGCCGCACCAGTTGTGGTGGGTACGATGTTTTCGGCAGCATTGCGGCCCTCACGCAGATCTTTAGCGGGAGCGTCCTGCAAGGCTTGGCTGGCGGTGTAGCTGTGGACAGTAGTCAACATTGATTTTTCGACACCAAATTCTGAATCGAGAATGGCCATAACAGCACCAAGACTGTTAGTAGTACAGCTGGCGTTACTGATAACACTGCTTGCGCCCTCTAACTTGTCTTCATTTGCACCCAAGACAATAGTGTCGACACCATCGCTCTTGCTCGGACCAGATATAACGACGCGTTTCGCGCCGGCAGTGATGTGCTTTTCGGCGTCTTCTTTCAGCGTAAAACGACCGGTCGATTCGATAATTAGCTCGGCATCAAGGTCTTTCCATGGCAGTACGGCCGGATCTTTCTCGGCAGTAACGACAATCTTTTTGCCATCAACAATGATGTGCTTGTCATCGAAGCTCACATCTTTTTCATACGTACCGTAATTGCTGTCGTGTTTGAGTAAGTAGGCTAGCGTTTTTGTATCAGTAAGGTCGTTAATCGCCACGATCTCGAGATCGCTGCGGTCAAATGCTATCTTGAAGGCGTTTCGTCCGATTCGGCCAAAGCCATTAATTGCCACCCGTGTCTTCATCTGTTAGTTATTCCTGTTTATGCTTATGGCTCTATTGTAGAAGCAGAGGCACCTCGATGCAACTAAAGCAGACCGTTTGTAGTGGCATAGCGAATGCCTTCGGACCACTGAGGGTGGTCCAGTTCGTCCGCAATATCTTCAAGCGTCACCCAAGTATAGGCATCGTGTTCGAAGCTCAGCCGCACGATGTCGGACTGACTTTTGCAAACATACAAAAGGCGAATGATGTTTTTGCCATGGCCGACAACGGTTTTGGACCAGACAAGCCGAGCATCCTGAGGTGTAATAGTCAGGCCGGTTTCCTCGAGAATTTCGCGAATAACACCTTCTTTCATCGACTCCCCAGCTTCGACTCCGCCGCCTGGCAAGTCCAGCCCACTCGGACGTTCGTCATCGTTTTCTGCTCGGGTCAGAAGCAACGCTCGCGAACCCTTTGTAAATACGACGGCTTTTGCTTGAATTACCGTCTCCATACGCTTTATCCTTTGTAGCGCTCGATGCACTCACCGATGATTTTTTTGGCTTCTTCGGCGTCACCCCAACCGGTTACTTGGGTGCTACCCGGTTTTTTAAGATCTTTGTAGTGCGTAAAGTGGTGCTCGAGCTTCTGTTTAAGCGCGGGATCATCGTCGATTGAATGTATCCAGTCACCTTGGTCGCGATTGTCTACAGGTACGCAAACAATTTTGTCATCCACTTCGCCGTCGTCCATAAATTTCATAACGCCGATGACTTTGGCCTCTAACCACACACCAGTCGCGAGTGGTTCTGGGCAAATAATAAGGGTATCGAGCTCGTCACCATCCTCGTCGAGGGTAGCGGGAATAAATCCATAATTACATGGCTTAGCAAATATCTGCGGCTCGACACGGTCAAGTTTGAAGGCAGCGTGCTGTCGGTCCCACTCAACTTTAAGGCTTGACCCCTCGGGGATTTCCACGACAGTATTAATAACGCCGTTTTGATAATCGCCGGGGGTCAAAACTTTATTAAAATCAGGCATCGGTAACTCCTTATGTTTATAGCAATTGGTTATGTATTATTGTACACTAGCGCTGATAATCCTATGAAACAAGCGAATACTCCAGTCATAGTTGGCCACCGCGGCGCCCACGGCGCAGTGCCAGGAAACACGCTTGCTTCCTTCGAAAAAGCCATCGCATGTGGGGCTACCGAAATCGAAACAGACTCGCGACTGACGAGTGATGGCGTAGTCGTCCAGCTGCACGATGCTTTCTTTCTAGACAAGGCCGGTATTAAACACGAAATTGCTGATACGACTTTCGAGGTGCTAAAACGACATGTGCCGGATGTCATGACGCTCCAAGAGCTTATCAATTTTGTAGACCAACGGGCGCGCCTCATGCTTGAGATTAAACGTGGCGTGCCGACCGAACCTATCATC
>JBDSPW010000021.1:0-4715 GCA_039930145.1 Saccharimonadales bacterium (SeqCode)
AAGAGTCGTAGTTTCCATATTCGTAAATCTCCATAAGGTTATAAAAAGAGAGCTGTTCAAGATAATTCCTGTCAGCGAACGGATGAGGAGATGACCGCCTGGATAAAGTAGAACTGCCGTTCACAGTGCTGCTCGTTACCTGGTGGTTACTAAAATATGGTGGCGTCCAGGGACCGAAGTATGGTTGCCAAAGTTGTATATAAGTCTGGGAGGAGGAATCCGCCGTATAGTGGAAGCCCGCCCATGGCTACGCTTTATTATAGCCCTGCCTGCCCGAACGCGCTAGTGATATTGCTTACGCCCAGTGTTGTTATTTTTGGCATAAAAGATCACCTGATATGGGTGTAGTAACAGAAGTAAAGTATCAAGCAATCATCGCGGGTGCGGGGGGTGCCGTGGCGGCGAAGCGGGAGACCAAAGAGGTCTCGACTGCTTCGCCGCCGCACCGGTCAGGGCTTAGTCGATGTCGAGGGCGTCCGAGATGGCACGGTTCGCGTCTACTGCATCCCAGACCAACTGCTGATAAAACTCGACGCCGAACGGCGACTGATCTTCATAGGTGATGGCCATGAGATTGGGGGAGAGCATCATCTTCACGACACCGGTGGGTTGGGGTCCGAACAGGAGCTGTGCGAACTGTTGCCCGAACGGCGTTAGCTTGAATGACTCTCGCAGTGCGTTCGGGCCTCCCTCCATGACGACGAGGTCATGCCCCTCCGCCAGCAGCGGGTCATCGATGATGACTGCGTCGAGACGCATGTACTGGCTATCTGGGCGGTGCTGGCTCACTATAAGCCGGTGAGTGGCGCGGGTTAGCTTGCTCTTGACGGCGATCAACGTGCTACCTTCTTTCGTTAAGAAATGCGGCGGGTGATTGCTTGATACGTGTTAGATTCCCTAAGTGGAGAAACAACCTATATACTATAAACTAAAATAACTAAAAACTCAATAAGCTTACTTTCGTCCTACAAGGACTCGTCGGTACGACTAGTATATTCGTAGAGTAAGTATCAAGTAGTCATCGGCGTAGTTGTTTGGAGTGGAACCACCGAGGCGGCGGAGGGTGTAGACGAATGTCTATGTTCTCCGCCGCCACATCGGGTGAGACCAGTAGGGCTACGGGGCGCCAGGGCTGAGCTCGTAGAGCATGTGGGCATCGTGGGCTGCCTTCTCGATGATGTCGAGAATGCCGTGCAGCGTGAGCGCCGCGTAGGCGTCGACGGTCAAGTGCTCGTTAGTGATGACCATGTTGGTGACACCGATGTCCCCGGACCCGAGCAGCGCATGCAGGATGTTCCACATGACATCTGTGCACTTGTTCTTGTGCTCCTCGATGTCGTCACCAGGGGTGACAACAAGCGCTTCGACGTTCTGTAGCAAGGACTGGTCGAGGTGCATCTCGATGTGACGGGTACTGGCGCGTACCTGGTGGATGATGAGCTGTACGGTGAGGATGGTCGAAGTACCGGTCATGGTGGTTCCTCTCAACAAATGCAAGCGGATGACTACTTGGTGCATCGATTCTCACGGGAGAAAAGACTTATATACCATAAACTAAATTATAAAAATCTTCAACAGGTTTAACTACTTAAGGTCGGCAAGGATATCGACAAGTTCGCGAGGGGTGATTTCGGCTTTTACCAGGTAGCCATCGGCTTGTTTTTCAATGTCTGTACGGACATCGTCGCGCTGCTCGAGGTTGGTGGTGATAATAATCTTGGCTTTCAAGTGCGGTGTTTGCTCGGTATCACGCAGGGCGCGCAACACTTCGATACCGGTCAGGGTCGGAATCATCAAGTCGAGAAGGATGATATCGTAATCGTCAGTCTGGGCCTTTTTGAGGCCGGCAGCACCATCGAGTTCGACGTCCACGGTATAGCCCGCCTTGGTGAGTGAACGTACATACAATTCGCTGATGAAATGCTCATCTTCGATGCATAAAACTTTCTTGCCTGCTCCGGAATTCGTGTCTGATTGGTCCATGTTATCTCCTGTACAGTGAATGGTTCTTGATCCAGCCGTGGGCGCTGCGAACGATTTCTTTATTATCACTGTTTTTACGTTCGGCGGCAAGTTCGGTAAACGGCAATAGCGTAAAGCCGAAGGTACTGCCCTCGCCTACTTTTGATTTGATCCAGATATTACCGCCATGGGCGGTGATGATTGATTTGCTCAGGTAAAGTCCTAGGCCTGTGCCCCCGATCTGCGCGCGGTTGCGGTGGTCGCGGTAAAACTTGGTAAACAAATTGCCCATGATGTTTTCAGGGATACCGACGCCCCAGTCTTGGACGGTGGTTTCGACCATGCCTTCTTTATTGAGACCGGTGCTAATAAGTATTTTGGTGCTTTTGCCAGTGTATTTGATGGCATTATCGATGATGTTATTGATGACCTCATGGATACTTACCCTATCGATACCTACCGAAGGCAAATTGTCGCCCAGTTTTGTTTCGAGCGTAATACCCCGAACTTTGGCACGAAGCGTCATGGTATCGACGGCGGTCTTGACCACCTCATTCCAACCGGATTCGTTGAGCTCGAGCACTAACTGGTCTTCGTCGACACGAGCGACGTTGAGGATGTTGTTAACGAAGGCAGCCAGCTGTTGCGCGGTTGCCTTCATCTTGTACATAAAATCTTGTAGTTCGGGCGAGAGTTTGCCGTCGAACTCTTCTTCAAACGCTTCGATATAGCCGCGCAACACCGTGAGCGGCGTGCGTAGCTCGTGCACGCTCAGGGCAATAAAGCTCACCGCTTGGTCGTCCTGCGAATATTGGCTGGTATGATCGAATAACACGAGCATGGTCTCGTTTTTGTCGCTGTTGTCTTTATTGAAGTAGCCTGCCAAGTCGAACAGGCGTGTCGGTTGATTATCGGTTACGTTTAGGCGTACTCGTTCCCATAATTTACTCGCAGTTGCGTTGTTAGCTTGGGAGGTCTTGAGCCATGTATCAAATGTGTCGTCACTGGGGAATGACATGTCGAGTACCGAGTATACGTTTTTTGTGATGATATCTGCTGGCTCGCGGCCAAGATATTTATTTGCGGATTCATTGGCGAAGACGATAGTTTGCTCGGCATCCAGTATCAGTAAAGGCAATGGCAGATTGTTCATCACGAATTCAGCGCGGGCATTACCGGTTTGCTTATCGGTGACGGCATCGATATGCTCGGCATTGGTCGCCAGCTGGTAGATTTGGGCCGTCAGGTTGGCGACCAGACTCCGCCCTACCCGTAGTTTATCGAGGTTTGGGGCGGCCACACCCTGTTCTTGAGGTGCCAGATGCACAATTGCTTGCCAGAGTGCCCGCGTAGGTTCGATAACGTATTGCCCCGTTACGACCGTAATAATAGTGATAAGTATAAGTGCTAGGCAGCCACTCGCGAGTAACAAATAGCCAAGCGGAACATTAAAGTATGTGTCCCCTACCCAGATGACCGCGAGGACGATGGCATTTTCGAGCAGCAGTACTGCAACGAGGTGCTTTCGGATCTGGTTGAGTAGTTGCTGTAGATTGTCCACCCTATGTTGCCTTACTTGTAGGTTACGTCGCCCGCGGCGTCGACGACGGTTAGCCAGGTCTGGCCTGGGTTGAGGGGCAACGGATGACCCTCGTTATCGACGAATTGGAACTGTTCGTTGTTGGCTGATTTTGTCCACGTGCCCGGAGTCACCGTACCATCCTGGAAGACAAACATCTGACCTGTACCGATAGTGCCGTATTCGGAATGCTTGCCGTCACTCTGGATTCCGTATGGCATCACCAGAGTGATGATAACTTTAGGAGTAATCTGTTTTTGCGCACCAGTTACATCGACGACCATGTGCGGTTGGCCGCCTTCGGAACGCTTGTAACTATTGGTCGCTGTATCATAATCGTAGTGGTTATTGTAGAGCGCACTGGATATGGCCACGTCGATAGCGTTAGCGACCGTTCGGGTGTCGGGCTTAGTTGTCGTTTTGGTTTTGGTGGTGCTCGTCGCGGCTGCGGGTGCTTTATATGGCGCTTCTTTCTTGCGCGTAAAGCCCGTAAAGGTACTGCTCAAGTAGCCTTTGGCGGCCTCGATTTCATTCAGTTTTGCGATAGAGGTATATACGTTATGGGGCGCATAGCGATTACTGACACGCTGGTAAGCGCCGCTGTTATAAAACTGGTCGAGGTCTTTTACGCCCCATGTCTTGATGTTCGCCAGAGCTTCGGGGCTGCCGCCGACGTGTGCTAGTGGTGCATCAAACCCGAGCGCCCACTGTTCGTAGTAGGGACGCACCGAACGCACGGGACCGATATAGTCGGGTTGCGTGTCCTGGAACAATGTCAGAAATCGTGTAATACCTCCCTCGGCGATGGCTTCGAACACAACACTTGCGTCACCAAGTCCCGATTGAGGACGGGCATCCGTGCTGTTTTCGATCATTATGCCCGTAACGGGGCGCTGATTGACCGTAGGGTCGACGAGGAGCCCACTGAGCGTGGAGGGTACTCGTGTATCCACTGGTGCTTTCTTGACGGTCTTTTTCGGTGCAGCAATGGCGGTCGCTTTTGGTTTCTTATTGTGAACGATAAAGTAAGCGGCGCTGCCACTCCCTAAACCTAGTACAAGGAGCGAGGCGACAATAAGTACGATGCGTTTCTTTTTACTAAGCTTATTCCACCATTCGCGGATACGGTGCAGCCAAGCAAATTTTTGGCCACTGTCACTTTGCTGACCGTCGG
>JBDSPW010000022.1:0-31606 GCA_039930145.1 Saccharimonadales bacterium (SeqCode)
CTATCACAAATTCTAATGTGTAGGGCAGGAGTCGCAGCAGACTAAAGTTATAGCGGTTGAGTTGCTCGGCTAGGTCATTGTTATTTCGTACGGCACCAGTCATGACCGACAGCTTATACGGATCTGCGGGGGCTAGAACGAGCTGCAGCGCAATAAGCTCACCCGCCTCCAGTTGGGTCATAGCGTTGGTGATGTAGCTTATGGGGTCGTGCTGGTTGAGGGCGGTTTGTCGTTGCAGAGGATACGCCACATGTCCCGTTTGCCGGAATTCAATGACTCTCGAATCATCGCTCTCAAGCGACAAATAGTTCGGTACGACTTTAACTTTTACCTCGGGGAGGTAGGCCGTGATATGCTGCTCAAACATTCGCCGATCCGACAGCGGAACTTCTACGATGTAGCGAATACCCTCCTCGCGCGTTGACAACACTTCAAGCGAAAAGACTGTCCGTCGGTGCCAGAGTCGGTCATTCCATCCACGAGCAACGCTGAGTTCGTGGAGCAGCGAGAACAGTTGCTGCGTGGCAAGTGGAGATTTTTGCGTATGTGCCGGGGGAGTTAGCTCGAGAAAAATAGTAGGCAAGGTACGGAGTCGACGGATTTCCCGATACTTTACGAGGAAACCGAAGATATAATATGCTGCGCTACAGAAGAGGACAACTAAGCTAGCCCACAAGCCACCGTATAACCAGGTGAGTATGCTTGCCATCCGTTATCGTGTTCACACTAGTAATGTGCATAGATATATACTCTTTTTAATTAAAAAGCAATATTGTACTATGCCTACATGTAATTAGAGGTAGCTATGAACGATTTCCCGGGTTACATGTCAGAACGAGAAATACGAAGACAAAATGACCGTAGACAGCGAAGTATTGCCGACACTGCTCGTCGCAGTCAGGAGTACACGGCCCACGATACATATATGCGAGTAAGGCAAGCACTGCCCTTACTTGCGATACATGCATCCGGTTTCGCCTTACCCACCGAAGTTAAAATAGGCAGACTATTAAAAAGAGTCGAGCTGCAAAAAGGATGGGTGGTGAGAAGTTTCATGACCTCTGCGGATAGTGAGATATCTAGATCGGGCAAAAATAACGAGAGCTCAGAAACGCTATACGCACTCACAGAAACAGGGCTGTTAGGCACTGCATCACGAGTTGACCGCGGCATACCAGCACTTAAAATGGGCGACAACAGTAAGCTACTGTCGCCTGATATGTTCACAATAGAAGCGCACGCAAACGATATTAGGAACAATATATCCAAAATGCTCAAAGAAGCTGGCGTGGAGTTTTAGTTCCTAAAACTCTCACTCGACAGGTGATGCGGCGGGTTTCAGTACGACGTGGCGGTCACGACCCTCGCCCTCAGATGCGGTCACGAGACCCGCTTCATCGGCCAGTTTATGGACGATGCGACGATCGGCGGCGTTCATAGGTTTCAGTTCCATAGGCTCACCGGATTCTTGAACTTTTTTGAGCCAGTCAGTCGCTTGTTCGGTAAGACGATCAGCGCGCTGCTTTTTGTAGTCAGCAACATCGACATTAACGCGGGTGTGTTCGTGACCTTGGCTCTTCAGGGCATTGCTAACGATAAACTGCAGCGCCCGCACCGTGTCACCATGCTGACCAATTAAGAACCCGTTCAAATGACTAGAGGGGACACTGAGCTGGATCACATCGTCGTCGGCCGTGGCATGCACTTCAACGTTAAGACCAAAAAACGATAGGGTATCTTCGAGATACTTCTTGGCATATTGGATTGCTTCTTCCATCACTTCCTCCGCTTCTTATTACTGCTCCGTTTCTTGCCAGCGTTTTTCTTTTTGGTTTTAGGAGGGGTCGTTGTAACGATTTCGGCTTCGGGGATGTTCTTCACATCTTTTTTAGTAGCGGCGTCGGTCATGGCTTCCATTTCTTCGGTGTCTTCTTTGAGCACCATCGACTGCTGGATAAAGGCCACGAGGCCACCCACGAACCAGTAAAGGCTCAGGGCAGAGGCTAGTCCAATCGTAAAGAAGAAGATCATAACCGGCAGGATGTAGCGGGTACTGCGGCCAACGGCGGCGTTCACCTCTGACTGATCAGCGCTCTTACCGCTCCCGGCTTCACTCAGAATAGTCTTGAGACTACGAGAGTCTTTGTCGTTTGGTAGCAGTTGTTTGGTTTGGTAGAACTGGACGATGGCACTGCCGAGGACCAGGATAAGGGCCGGGAAGTAAAAGCCTTCTTTGCCGCTAGCTGCCCGGCTCAGGTCAACGATACCGAAGAGACTGGCATCAAACAAATGAATGTTATGGGCTAGTTCTTTCATCCAGGATAAGTTTTGCAGGGCTGGATAGGCAAAGCTAATCAGGTCGTGTGGATTCGTAATAACTTTGTGTAGGCCACTGTAGAGCGCAATCAGAATCGGTAGCTGTACCAGCATGACTCCAATGGAACCAAAGGGGTTAATGCCACGCTCTTTGTAGAGTTCCATGGTCATCATTGATTCTTTTTGGCGATCACCCTTGGCTTCTTTTTTAATGCGCTTTAGTTCGGGCTGTAGTTTGCGCATCATCTTCGTCTGATGCAGCTGCTTCTTAACGAGCGGCCAGAGCAGGAGGCGCACGAGAATTGTAAAGAGGATGATTGCGAGGCCAAAATTATGGCCGGGAAGTATGGCATAAATAAACACCAACAGGTTAAATATCGGTTGGGCAATAAGTACCGTAAATAGATGTCCAATCATGCTATAAGTCCGTCCTTCAATTTTCTACTATACCACGTCATTACTGGTTTTACGGTGTTGCGCTGCTGTTTTTGGCCCTACAATACCGGCTTGTTGCAATTGCTTTTCGACCATGTTTCGTAAGTCAGTTGCCGGCGTGTCCGCAATTTGTTCACTAAAGACCGTTACGATCATATCGTACTGGTCGGCAAACTGTGGCGCATTTAGGCGGTACAGCTCAAAAATACGGCGCCGAATCCGATTGCGTACCACTGCCGATTTATGTACTTTACGACTCACTACAACCGCTAAACGATAGGTGGTCCGGCGGGAATTTTTATAATACTTAAGGGACAGTAACGAAGTCCGCGAGGTTTGACCCTTGCGGTAGACAGTCGTCAGCTTGTTGTACCCATGAAAACGGTGCTCTTTAGAAACCATTATGCTTCGCACCTCGATACTAAAACGTTGCTATTACTTAGAAAGCTCGGTGCGGCCTTTGTTGCGGCGGCGGTTCAGGACGTTGCGGCCAGCTTTGGTAGCCATGCGCTTAAGAAATCCGTGCTCGCGAGCGCGGTGACGTTTTTTTGGTTGAAAAGTTCGCTTTGGCATAAATCTTTAGTCTTTACTTACTCGGAAAATTACGAGTTATTGAGTTAATTTAACAATATTTAACCCTATTATTCTAGCAATTTTTCCACCCTTCGGCAACTATTTTCCACAGTTTTATAGATGAAAAGGCTTCCTGTGCACAACTTTATACTAATTCCCTGCTCCTGCAACTATCCCCCCTTCCCTGCTTGTTTATTGTGGAAAACTCTGCCAGAATTCGTTATATTAGAGGTAGCGAATGGGGATAAGTCTGATGATGCAGAGCAACCTGTGGCAAGCAGTTTTGGGTGAAATCGAGTTGTCCGTCTCGCGCGGTAACTTCCTCACGTGGTTCAAGAACACCAGCTTGCTCCGCCAAGACGAAGACCTGGTCATCGTCGCCGTCCCCAATGTCTTTATAAAACAGCAGCTGGAGCGCAAGTATACCGAGCTCATCTCTGAAACCCTCAAGAAAAATGGGGTAAATGCCCAACACATTGAGTTTAAGATCCACACTGCAGCGTCCAAGCCTGCCCAGGAAGAGGTGGAAGAAGCAGCCTTTGAACTCCCAACCAACACCACTGCTACACACCCCGCACCTCAGGCTTCGCAGAATGGCAGCCCGCAGCTCATCCAAAACACCAACCAAATTCAACGCCTCAGCATCAACGAGCGGTATACCTTCGATAACTTCATCGTCGGTTCTGGTAACGAATTAGCGTTTGCGGCCTGCCAATCAATCGCCCATAACCCGGGCACCAAATATAACCCGCTCTTTTTATATGGGGGCGTTGGTATTGGCAAAACCCACTTGATTCAGGCAGTTGGGAACGCGATTATTGCCACCAATCCGACTGCCAAGGTGCTCTATATCTCGACCGAACAGTTTGTGCAGGAGTTTGTGCAGGCCCTGCGTTTTAAAAAGGCCAGCGATTTCGCTAATCATTACCGGAGCGCTGACGTGCTTATCATCGACGATATCCAGTTCATCGCTGGTAAAGAAAAGATGCAGGAGGAGTTCTTTCATACCTTCAACACCCTGCATCAGGCTAATAAGCAGATTATTATGAGCAGTGATAAACCACCGAAGGATATTCCAACCCTCGAAGAGCGCCTGCGTTCACGTTTCGCCTGGGGTATGAGTATCGACATGCAGATCCCCGACTTCGAAACCCGCTGCGCTATTATCCAAACCAAAGCCCAGACCCAAGATATGGTGCTCCCTAACGACGTCGTGGAATACCTGGCAAATAACATCCAGACTAACATCCGTGAACTCGAGGGTGCGCTCAATCAGCTCCTCGCCTTTTGTGAAATGCGGGGACTGGAGCCAAATCTCTCGATTGCGTCGAGTTTACTTGGGGTATCGAAGTCACGCCCGAAACACCTCAGTGCTAAGCAGATCATCGAACGCACTGCCCGCCATTTCCAAGTACCGATGGAAGATATTATGGGACCCAAGCGCGACAAAGACATCGTCGTGCCGCGCCAAATCGCTATGTATATTTTGCGAAGTGAACTTCACCTCAGTTTTCCGAAGATTGCCCGAGAGCTCGGCCGCAAAGATCACACGACTGCCATCCACTCAGTTGAAAAAATAGAACGAGAATCCCGCATGGATGAAGATATTCGCATGGCAATAGCTGATATAAAGGAACGTTTATATGCCTAAATATGGTCTAGTCATGTTGAAAACGTGGGCACAAGCTGTGGCTACCCACCAGAAAGCTGTGGGCTATATAGTGGGTTTATACCCCACTTTTCTACCCACCAACTTAAGGGCTGCGTACAAGTGGGTAGATTTATCCCAATTTAACCCACATACATACACCCCACTTTTCCCTACCCACTTTTTGCAATTTACCCCTGTTAATTTTTCTTTATCCACACTATCCACACCACCTATAATGAACAGAAACTATGTAAAGATTAAGAATAATGAAGGAGCGCTCTGGGTATGAAACTTCAGGTCACACAAGAAAATCTAAATCGTGCACTCGGCGCAGTTGCCCGAGTTGCTAACAGCCGAAACCCCCTACCCATCTTGTCTAATGTGCTATTAAAGACAAGCAATAATCGTTTAAGTATCTCGGCCACCAACCTCGATATCGCCATTACCCAGTACATCGGTGCGAAGATTAGCGAAGAAGGGTCGATTACCGTCCCTGCCCGCCTAATGCAAGATTTTGTTAGCAGTTTACCGTCAGGCATTATTGACCTGAAACTAGAAGATGCTAAGTTACATATCACCACTGACCAATATAAATCAGTCGTCAATGGAATCATGGCTGACGACTTTCCGGTTATGCCCGAAATTACCGAAGGTAAAAGCTGGTCTGTGCCTGCAGCCACACTGAAAAAGACGTTGCAACAAGTAGTGTTTGCGGCTTCGAGCGACGAATCACGCCCCGTACTGACGGGTGTCTATGTCCATGCCGAAGAAGGATTGCTGTATCTCGCCGCAACCGACAGTTACCGATTGGCCGAAAAACAACTCGGTAAAAACAAAGAATCGATGAAGGTGCTCGTACCGGCAACAGCCATGCATGATCTGCTGCGTATCGTCGGTGATTTCGATGGTGATGTGCAAGTGACACATGATGAGCAGCAGATTTTGTTTCATGTCGGTGACGTTGATTTGGTCGCCCGCCTTCTCGAAGGTAAATACCCTGACTACCGCAAGCTTATCCCAGCTGATTTCGCGGTAAAGGCGACACTGAAAAGGGCTGATTTTATTAATATCACCAAGGTATCGAGCTTATTTGCCCGCGAAAGCGCCGGCAGCGTGACGATCCACGCTGATGCTGATGAAAAATCAGTCAGTATTCGCTCGATTGCTTCGCAACTCGGTGAAAACACCGCTAACGCCACCGCCCAAGTAACCGGCAGCGGCAGTATTACGCTCAATTCCCGCTATCTATTAGATGGTCTGCAAGCTCTGACGGGCGACGAAGTGGTGTTTGGTTTTAACGGCAAACTCGAAGCAACGTTGCTTAAAGATGCTGGCAATGACGATTACGCCCACATCATCATGCCGCTAAAGAGTTAATTAGCGGCCAGTTATACTAACTACTAATGATTCAAGATATTCGGCTGCAGCATTTTCGTTCCTATGCGGACGATTCATTTGAGTTTAGTCCAGCGGTTAATATTATCGTCGGGCCGAATGCCAGCGGTAAGACTAATCTGCTCGAGTCTATTCTTGTCATGGCCCGGGGCGGTTCGTACAGAGTAAAAGATAGTGAGCTCATAGCGTTTGGTGCACCGTGGGCGCGACTTGACGCCACTATGGAAACCGGCACACGCATCGTAAAACTGTTATGTGACCCCCTGCCCCGTAAAACCTACGAGATTGATGGCCGCGTCTATAGCCGACTGACCCAACAACACACCGTTCCCGTTGTATTGTTCGAACCCAATCACCTCAACCTACTTAACGGCTCGCCAGAGCTACGTAGAAGCTTTCTGGACGATTTACTGGAGCAAACAACGCCAGGTTACGGCACGCTCCGTCGGACGTATAAACGCACCCTAGCGCAGCGTAACAGTCTCCTCAAAAAAGGACTGGATGTTGCACGGTCGCAAATCTTCGCGTGGGACGTGCGCCTCAGCGAGCAAGCCGGTAAAATCGTGCAAGCCCGCCAGCAACTTGTCGAACAGCTCGACACCCGCTGCCAGGAGTTGTATGGGGAGTTATCGCGCTCCACGACCATAACGAGACTTAAATATTATTCCCCGTTGCCGCTTGCTCATTACGAGACACACTTATTAAAGCTACTCGAGGGGCGGCTGGAACTTGATGTGTTGCGTGGCTTTACGTCACTCGGTCCACACCGCGAGGATATGTTGGTGGAGTTCGATAGCCGCCCGGCAGCAGAAACCGCATCGCGTGGCGAAGCCCGCACCCTGGTGTTGGCGCTGAAGATAATCGAACTCGAAATCGTCCGCGCCGCCCGCGACCAGACCCCGATTTTGCTACTCGACGATGTCTTTAGCGAGCTGGACGGCACCCGACGCCGCGCACTCACGAGCTACCTGGAACACTACCAGACGTTTATAACGACCACTGACGCCGACGTGGTGATTAAACACTTCACCGAAATCGCCAAGATTATCCCCACTAGGAGCTAGTCGTTTGGAACTTGAGTATTGATATCAATGACGCCCGAATCGAAGACGGTTGCGCCGCCGACTGCGTCGAACAATTTCAACTGGACGGGCGAGAGGCTCGAATAATCTACCTCAGCAGTATATGTAGTACCATCAAGTTTTACTGCAAAATTGATGACGTTATTTGGTGAGGTGCTATTACGGTCGCGTGGAACGGCTAATATCGACCCTTTATCAATCGAGACTTGTTTAATTTTTACCGGCAGACTCTTGCTGTATACACCAAAAGCGTACTCGAGTCCGGTAAGTTGGTCGTCGGCCAAACCATCATCGACAAGCGTATCAAAACCACTAAAACTAGGCAGTGATGAAACTTTTGGCGCGCTGGTTGCCGTTACGGCAGTAACCGTTTTTGCGTTGCTTGGTACGGACGATTTTGACTGACCGACCGCAATAAGGACGAGGATGAAAATCGCGACGACGATTGCTAAGACGATTGTCGAAGTATCAATGGTTTGGTTAGTCTTGGGGTTCATGGTTGTTCCTAATCGCGCTCAGCTTGATATTGATAAATGATTTCGTAATCACCCGGGTCATAGCCCGCGTAACGAATCCAGTTGAGGGCTCGAGACTCTTGACCCATGGCAGGTACGTCTACAAACAGCGCAATGGCATACGGGTCGTGTGGGTTTTTTACTGACGCGCCATAGTTGATCGTAAAGTCACTTCCCTGGTGGGGTAGCTGTGTAATGATGGGATAGATTTTGCGGACCGTTGCGCTGTCGTTATCGTATTGTTGTCCGCCCAGTTGTTCGCGTTCAGTTTGCTCGCCCTGATGAGCTTTCAGATAGAGGTTGCCGGCTTCCGAATCGGGCATGAGGAGAAAGACTACCTTGAGTGGCGTTCCTTTTACCACTGTAAACGTCTGAGTTTTGGTCGTAAAGCCCGCTAAGCTGGCACTCAGAGTGTGTTGGCCTGGCTTCAGGTATTCGCTTCCGCTACGGGCTTTTTTAGTTCCATCAATAGTGATTACCGCGGCATGTGGGCTGGCGATTAATTGCATGTTAGCACCGGGGCGTGCGAGTAGTAGGACTAGCCAAACAAAGCAGCCCACGAGTGCTGCAATCAAGATAAGTTTTATTTGCCTATGGTTCATGTTGTAGTCCCTCCTTTAAGTCGAAATACCGAGAAGCCATCGTAAAAGCCCGTTGCTTGCGGAACGTGGTCGTAATGCGAGCCACCAACAGAATCGAAACCTTTCGGCTGGGCACCGACAAACATAAAGGTGTGCACGCTATTAACTAAAATGTCTCCAGGTTGCAGCTGTGAGGTGTTGGTCACATTTTTTATCTCCTGGTACTTATTGGGATGGGCTCGTAGATAGTCTTCTTGTATTCCCGTAACACGTTTAGGATAGTCCTTATCGGCACCACTGGCGATCATAACCGTTGACACAAACACTCCACAGTCACTGTACGGCGAGTCGGCTGTCGCACCGTTTATAACGGGCATATCACGTCGGTAGGTTGGTTTAGCATCAGCCTCGTCAGGACCATGTCCTCGGGTATCCCAAGCATAATTAAGTGCAGTTTGGACGACATTACCTGTGACTGCGCCGGTGCTGCTCACACAGCCGGTCGTGGGGCTAGTACTTGTGGTGCTGGCGACGTAGTTTTTACCGTAGCGGTCAAGCACATCCTCGGCAAAACCAAGGCGTGGTCCAATAATACCCGCCGTCTCGTAATTGTTGGCAATTGAAAGTACCATATCCGGGAGTGTTGATTTTGTCCTGAGATCTTCCAGTGCTGACTTGTAGTGTGTTTCTGTCAGCTCGTACCATACGAAATCAAGTTGGGTTGCCAGGTCGAGCATACTGCGATCTTTGGCAAAATCTTTCAGGTTGTCGTTCGGATCGTGATCCCAGCGGCCGCCATTTTTAGGGTTGGCTGGGTCGTACTTGCTCCATTGGGCGATTCCATGACCGACACCATTGGGCTCCACTGCGGCTGGATTCATGGTTGATTCCTGCATAAAGTTACCAATAAACGCGGCTGCTTGTTCTGGTGTTAGCCCTTTTTGCAAAAAGAAATTAAACCCCTTTTCCTGATTGTCTTTGCCTGATAACGAACTGCTATCACCGGCGGCACTGCGACAGGCGCCATTATTGGGTACCCAATGAGACCAGTCGTTTATGATTGCTTGCTTGTCCTCAGTACTCAGTGCTGCAGCTCGCCGCAAACCACTAGGTAAAATAACAGCCTGCACAACAAAGAAAGTTGCTACAAAAATTGTCACAGCTCGGCGCAGGTGCATTAGGTACCATCTCCCCCGCATCGGGTACTATCGGCGAGGGCGTCCCAGTGCCACGATTCGTGGGCGTACTGGCGAATGCCGTACTTCGCGGCGTTTTTGTTGAGCCACTGCCACATAGGGTCATTCACTGAGGTTCCACGGGCACTGCAGTCCGTCCCACCCTTGGTGTGGAACAATGCAAAATCAATCGCGATACCCATCTGGTGGTTTGAGGTTCCTGGTTCGGCTACATTTAGCCCGTCGCACGGACAAAGTGCCTGCTGATGTGACATGGTGCGGAAAGAGCTGGTAGCAGAAAGTGGTTTGCCTGCTTTGGCGGCGTCTTGGGCCATTGCCAGGAAATTCGCTGAGACCCGCGAGTTAACGACAGAATTTCCGTTTGCACCCGTTACGCCGTAACCATTGTGGCTCTCTTCACCAGAGCTCGGTATCCCGGGCACGGCACAGAGACGGATACGCACCTTTATATTGCTATGATAGCCATCAGCTAACCCCAGGTCATTGGTACCGGCGGCACAGGCGATATTCGTTGAATCTTCGTAGAGTGATTTCTGGTTAATAGTACTAAGCGGTCCGGTGATTGCTGTCGGTGAGCCTACAGTTCCCCCAATGGTCGACGAGAATAGGTCGTCTTGGCTGAGTACTGCATCAGTAGAGGTCGCGCCAGCGGCCGTTACCGAAGCCGCGATCAAGAGACACGGATTAGTGTCTTTGTTGACGGGCATCTGGGTGTCGGGATCTATATTGGCTGCGGCAGCATCGTTCCAGGCGAGAGTCTTTGAGTCGTCCGTACAGTTGGCATTCCAGTACGCGTCAGGGTCATCCGGTATTGTTCCAGGGGGGTAGCCATAGCACTTTACACCAAAGTAACTACACTTTGTTGTGGTGGCAGCAAAGGCACGTGGTGATGAGAAAAATGCAGCAAAGCCACGGCCCAGTGAGGCGAAGGGGTTTTGTAATACAGTACCCGCCACACTACTCGCCGAGCCGGAAACGGTATTCGGCATCGCCATGGCCAGACGCGAAATAAAAGAGTACGGCGTGTCGGTGCTGAACATACGAGCAAAGAACGATTGATGGTTAAAGCTAGTTTGGGCTTCACCGAGTTGACGGTTGGTAATCTCAGCAACCTGCGCATCGGTGAGGAGTTGCCCGCCGAGCCCGTTGTGTGGGTAGTCGCTGCCCATCACGTTCGCTCCGCCGGCCATCATGTCAAACGTGCGACCGCCATCCATATCAGGGGAAATCGGGCTAGGAATAATATACTGGGTGAGTAGTTGAATAAACGGTGTGATAAACTTGGCGGCGAATTCCTCGAGGCTTGAGATGCCGGGCATACTATTAATGACGCCTCCTATGAGCCCGCCCGCGGCATCAATAAGTAGGCCAATTGAGTGGTTCCAGACCGTGTTCCATAAGTTGACGATTGGCATAAGTACCACCATCTGCGGACTTTTGCTAATAACATCGGCTACCATCTGTAGTCCCGACTGTGTTAACAGGCTTTCTTCGCGGCATACCTTTTGGCCACTTGGTACGGGCTTGGTGTCGTCGCAAGGATAGGTGTTTTGTGTAGGGTCAGTTGTGGCGGCGAAGGCTTTTGGGCTGGCTATAGCATCGATGAGTGCGGCAGTCGTAGTCGTACTATTCCCGTCGCCCATTAGCTGATGATAGAGCGGCGTTGATTCGGCGGCCGAACCCTTGCCACCAGCTTGTGTGCCCGGGCCAAGTGCGGCAACAAAACTTCCGAGTTCGGTGGCGTCCATATGACCACTCTTGGTTTCGTCGGCTACCGTACGGTACGTTTGATACACGCCCGCCATAGCCGCAGCGTTAGCGACATATGACATTTTTTGCAGCTTAGGCCCTGCGGTTCCGACGCTGCCGATTGTCTGCGAAGCGAGGTTTATCCAGCCAATGACCGGTATTGCCTTGCCTGCGACCTGCTTGGTGGTTTCCTTGGCCGCTTCGCTACCACCGAGCTTGCCTACTAATGAGTCGGCCAGTTTTCCCGCCAAGTAATTCTGGTAACCGCCGGCCTTTTCGATATCACTAGCCTTGGTAACCAGTTCGGCTAGCTTTTCGGTGCCATATTTGTCGGCAAAGCTTTGCATGCTGGTGCGGATTTCTCGATCCGTCGTACTTGTCGGTTCGCCGTTTTGGGCGGTATGTAAGGTATCGTCTTCTGTGTTTACTTCGTTTGGTTTACAGCTAGTGTCCATCAGGCACTGCAAGATAATCGCTAAATTGGCACTGCGCGGCTCAATGACACGTTGTATGAGTGTCACCTTGGCGACGAGTTTTTTATCGGCAACTTTATCGGCAAATTTGTCGCGTGAATCACAGGCGATGACACACCGCTTAAGACCATATTTTTCTTCTGCAAAACGGCCGATTTTAAATCGAAACAGCACACGTTTCCAAAGTGTCTCGCCAGCAACGGCATCATGGAGTGCTTGCCGTGCTTCCGACCTTTTGACAGGGCCAAGATCGAACACGCTCGTCTTACTGGTGTCAAAATCACTGGGCAATGTCATGCCATTCGTGGCGAGTCCAGGGGCTTTCATGTACAAACGCCCACTGCTATCCTTGCCAAACTCAATGTTATAATCGGTGGCGAGTTTGGTTTCGATTCGGCTTTGGCGCCAGCCGTCGTATAACTTATTAATTGGTGAAGTTCCAGAGATAGGTGCAACGCAATTGCTAGAAGTAGTTTTGGTGCAGTGCCCTTTTTTGATGCCGGCAATAACATGCTTTTTTATGTAACCACTCATCAGATTGTCGGATGTCTGACTTACTGCATCAGTACTCGTGGCAAAGAAAAGACTCTCCAAACGACTAACAATCACATTAATCTTGAGAGGCGCCAGTAGTGACAGTAGAAAAGTTGTCCCGACAATCATAGCAACTATACCGCCGCCACCAGATATCGCTGCGATGCCCTTCTTGCCGGTAAGCAATCGGCCCATGCGCTTAGCGGCCGAGAGCCGACCCGTACCCTCGTCGCGCATGCCATCAGGCCCGGTAAACTCGTTCTCGGCTTTGTTCAGCTCGGCGGCGGGACTCGCTTCCGTGGAGTCCCTGGTGGAGGTGTTGGGTGATGTTCCTAGAGTGCCAGGGTTTGTTTCGCCAGTAGCGACTTCATCGAGCAGAGAATCGATATCGTCGACGGACTGCTGGGCTGCCCCACTGGCGGCCTGTCCTTGCTGATCTCCACCCAATGGAGCGTCACCGTACACCTGATGATCGCTGTCGTCACGCCGAAAATTGGGTGGTTGGTAAAATTGCTGATTGGCCATCTTTGGTTTTGTCTCTCAGAAACCCCTACTAATGCTTAAATTATACTCCTGGGAACAGGCGGTTCGACAGGTCAATGGTGCCTTGTGGTTGATTGAATTCGCCTTGCGCTGGAGCGGACTGCTGCTGTTGAACCTGCCCGGGGTTGGTGGTGATAAGCCCCGTCTCTGTTGGGCTGGCAACCACCTGAATATGCACGTGGTTTTGACCGGCAAAGAACAGCCCCTGCCCGACCGGGAATTGGCTGAGGCGTTTTTTCTCTTCGCTTGTCAGCTTAAAGACATCGCTCAGGACATCCACCGCACTCGGTGACTGTTTAAGCAGGAACTGCATGCTGGCATTAGCCACAATGGCGCGGCCCATACGACTGCCCATAAAGTCTTCGACATCTTGGGTAATGGTGGTAATGCCGAGGTTGTATTTACGGGCACGCTTCGCCAGGCTAAAGAGGAAGTTGGCCGAGTCTTCGTATTTCATGAGTTGCCATGCTTCGTCGACGATGAGCATGCGCTTTTTCTGGTCACTCTTAGTCTTGTTCCAGATGTAATTAAGTACAATGTACATGGCAACAGGTCGGAGTTCGTCTTCTAGGTCGCGGATGTTAAAGACAACCAGCGGGTTTTCGATGTTGATGTTGCTCTGCTGACTGAAGATACCAGAGAACGTACCGGTGGTGTATTTGCGCAGGCGTTGTGCCAACTGCGGGCCGGTGCCGCCCATGTGCAGCAGCGTATCGTAGAGGTCGCTAATAGTCGGCGGTTGGGCGGTATGCGTCAGTGGATCGTTGGTGATACCAGCCCGAGCGTAGGTTTCGAGCAGTGCGGCATCGAGGTCGGCTTCTTCGCTTGGTGCGAGTGCCGGCATGAGCGTCGTGTTACCACCCATCATCTGGGCCTGGGCGCCACCCATCATCAGGCGGAGTAAGCCGTGAAGTGTAATCAAGTTAGAACGAAGCGGGTTGTCGGCTTCTTCGGTGTCGACAACGCGTGGCAAATCGAAAGGGTTAATACGCGTTGCCGAGTTAAGGCTCAGTCGAACGTAGGCACCACCAGCCGCGTCACACATGCGTTGGTATTCGTTTTCGGGGTCGATAATAAATACTTCGGTACCGAACATCATGCTTCGCAGCGCTTCGAGTTTTACGCTGAAACTCTTACCTGCACCAGACTTTGCAAAGACCACCGAGTTACCATTCTCTAAACTAAAACGGTCGAAAATCACCAGGCCAGAGTTGTGCATGTTAATACCGTACAAAATACCGTTGTCCTGGCTCAAATCGGCACTGGTGAACGGAAAACTGGTGCTGAGCGCACCGGTACTCATGTTACGACGAATCTGCAGCTGATCGTCCATTTGTGGTACGACACTGTTCATGCCCTGCTCTTGTTGCGAGGTGGCAGGCTTGGAGTAGACGAGCTGTTGGCCGAGCAGTGACTCGATTTTGTGTGATACGAACTCGAGCTCGTCGAGTGACGATGCATAAAGGGTAAAATACAAACCAAAGCGGAAGAAGCGTTCTTCGCCGACTTGTAATTTGTCGCGCATTTCTTCGGCGTCGAGGATGGCGGCTTGTTTGCCTGGGTCGCGAATGCGGCCCTTTTCGCCATCAATCTGAATGCCGGCTTCAAGTTGGGTCACCTTTTTGCGCAGGTTTTCCAGCACTACCTGGCTTTCCACGGGGTAAATATACATAGATAAGTCCATGACCTCGTCGAGATTGACCATGCTTGAAAGCCAGCCGGTGTACAACTGGCGAGGATAGCCGTAGACGTAGTAGGTGCGCGCAAAACGAGTACCGAGCTGGAAGTGGGTGCTCTGGAATTCGATTGAACTTGGCGCGATAAAATCACGAAGCGCAGTGATACCCTTCTGAAAAGCGCTGTTAACCTCCAGTTGTTCTTGTTGACGCTGTGCCTGGGCGATCGCTACGGGGTCCAGTTGTTGTTTCTTGTTGCCAAATGCCATTATTGTAACTCCCTTTGCAAATGGGCTTGCGGCGCCGCGCCGGCGCCCTTGGTGATCACATCAGCATTTAGATCGTCGAAGTTCTTGAGTTGTTGTCGGGTAGCGGTGTCGGGGTTATATGTGTCGTAGTACAGCTCGATAAGTTCTTGGGTATCGAGCGGTAGACCTTGAATACTGCATTGCAAAAGTCCAGCGAGCACTGCTTGTACACGGTTGCGCAGCTCGCTCTTGGCCTGTTCTAGCTCGGCTTCGTTAATAACAACATGCTGCTCCTTGCTGTTAAATAACTGTCCTATACCGCTAAAGAAGTTCTTACTTTGGGTCAGTGCTTTCTGCACGTCAACCGTCGGAAAATACGGCACGACAATATAGAACTTCTTGTCCATGATGTTTGTCTGTTGGCTCAGGGCGTCGATGTAGTTGATGTAGTCTTCCATTAGGAGCGCGAGCAGCATGTTGTCGTGCTCGGTGCGGATTTTATCCAGTTTCTCGATGTAAGGTTGCAAGTCGACGCGGTTACTGCGAATAAATATCTGGAGTGGGAAATAAAGCGAGTTAAGAAATCCTTGGTAAGAGTACTCGACAGCTTCTTGTTCTTGGGGGCTCATCAGGTCGAAGTTGATGGATTTAATCATCACCACGGCTCGGTACGAACCATCATTCATAATCACGATGCCATCGCGGATTTCAGCGATTTGGAGGGCATTTTGGGTGCTGTTGGGGTTGGTGACAACCGGTGGGGCAGCCGCTGGCATACCAGTAGCGGGCGGTGGAGCGCTGGGGCTTACGAAACCAGGCTGCAGCGGTCCGGTGGCTGTGTTTGGCGCCTGCATATTTTGAGGAGGTGCCGCAAACGGTGCTGCCTGAGGAAGCTGCGGTACGGCACCGTAGGGTGTCTCGGGTGGCATAGCCGCCGGGCGTGGAGACCCGGGCGCGGCTCCTCCTTGGAATGGATCCGGCTGATTTGGTGCTGATGGATTCATATGTATTTAGCGCTTCCCCACCTAGAGATAGTATTCAGGCAACCTTAGTGTAATGAGATAACCACTTCATCGTCTGGCGGTTGTTTCTTGTTTGCCAGTCTCGCGATAGTGGAAATATTTAGGTCGTTATTCCTTGCAAGTTCTATTTTAGCAGGGTCAGGTGTTGCTGTCACCGGCGGAGTTTGGCTTTGGGGTGGCTGGGTTTGCTCCCCAATCGGGTGAATGTTTTTGAGATGCGAATAGGCTGCTTTTCGAGGTGTCCCCTGCGCTTTTATACGGGCAATGAGGGCTTCTTCGCTCTCGGTCGGTTCGGCGGCTGGAATGGCGGCGGCGGTTGTGTCGTCGGCCCCAGGAAAGACCATCTGTGGCTTTATGTAGGTAGCGTCTACCGGTGCCGCTTGTGACGAGGGAGTGGGCTGGTTCAGGAACCAATAATCGGCGGGGGCTTGCGGGGTGGCAGCGGGAGGGGTTGAGCTCTCGAGCTGCTGTACGATCTGCTGCCTATGTTCTTGGGCAGATTTCGCCAGCATGGCATCGAACTGTTGTGCGATGGGGTTGCTGTAGGCGTCAAGCATGTCGTCGCTGGCAGTAACATCTACGTTCGACACTTCTTGCGGCATGCTACTCATATCGACCAGGCGGTCTGATTGTTCGGGCAATGTCGCCATACCGGCCGGTGTCGAGAGGTTAACGTTGACGTTCTTGATAGCCCAGCCACGACTATCAATCGTGTTAGCGAGAGCGTTCAAACGACTCTGAACTTCGGTTTGTGTCAGGCCATTGGTATAGACTTTTTCGATGTGTTTCGGAACAGTAACGGTCACGAGCTCCTTGACACCACTCTGATCCCAAATACGTTTGCGCGGCTTTAGGTAGAAACGGATTTTAGCCAGCGCCCATACTTCTGTGGGTTGGTCCCTTCCGAATGGGAAGGCAAAGAAAGCGCAGAACAGACCAGGTGGCAGGAACGCGATAGTCAGGAACGCGACCCCTTTAGTAATGAAGATAAAACACATGTAGAAACAAAAGGCAGCGACGCCGCCGTAGATAAACTGCCGAAGGGTCAGTGCCCCGACCAGTTTGTCTTCGGCTTCTATGTCTTGGAGTACTTTATATGTTGCCATGTGATATTTCAGTCCCTATGCCGGGCCACCGCCTCCGCCGCCTGCACCTGGATCGGGCGCGGGTCCACCTTCGCCTCGAGCTTCAGGGCTCATCTCTGTACGGGCATAACGTTCGAATTGGTCCATGAGGCTACCCTCGGCCCATCCTTGGTATGATTGAGTTGTGGTTTTACCATCAGCTCCTCGTACGTCTCTCGTTCGCGTTGCTTTAGTACTGTTTTTCTGCAGATACTCAATCGTCTTAGCCTTGATATCCACTGAAGCCTGCGAATATGGACCTGCCCAGCTGAACATTTGTTCTTGGACGGCTCGTGCCTGTGCGGCTTCTATTGGCTGCGCACCAGGAGCGCTCCCCGTCTTCAGTACCTTGGTGATAATTGGAGCTATTTCGTCGAAAGCGCCTCCCTTTGCACCGGCCATGGTGTGTGAATCAAGAGTTGTGAGCATTTTGACGTCTCTTGCCTCGATGTTTTCGTTACCAACCATACCGTCAACAAACTCACCCTTCTTGCTATCGTACAGAACACCGTACCCGTTCTTGGTTTCAGGATGCGAACGAGCGCCAAGCTGCTGAGCTTGACCAACCAGGGCTTGCGCGGCACTAGCACCCATAATAGGCTGCAACCCATTACCGGCTTGAGCAAGATCCCTAGTCGTTGCAAAACCATGAGCTGCTAAACCAAGCATACCGGCTGCTTGGATATTGGCCTTGCCCATTTCGGGGTCTTGGTACAAAGTAGACAACCTTCCCATGCTGCCATGGATTGCGTTTGCAGCAATTTGTTCTGTTGCGCTTCCGCTTTTACCCAATATGTCGGACATTGTTTGGAGTTCGCTCATCGACTGAGGAGCCTTGTTGTAAAGTCCCTTAGCACGCAAGGCGGCCCGTGTCTCGTCGCTCATATCACCATGCAAACCGGCCAGTGCTCGGTATGCCCTGTCGTTGTAGCCCATCTTATTGAGTTCCTCGAACAGTTTGCCGGTTTGCTCAACTCGGGCGTGTTCAATTTGGCCAGAAATCTTCGCTGAGCCACGTTTAAAACCGGGCACACCCCGTTTACCCAGGCTGTACACCGCATTAGAACCTGGGTCAGCGGCCCAGCTCGCAAATGTATTACCAAGACGGTATTTTGGATCCCATAAGCTATTACTTGCAGCTCGCGTACGGCGTTGTTGGCCAAGCTCTTGACGCTTCTTGCGCCCCCGGTCGAACAGACCACGGCTGCGGTCATTTGCAATCGAGAATACAGTTGCCATCAGGCCACCAGCTAGCTTGAAGGCGAACGGCAACAGGAAGTACGGGGCAAAGTATACAATGACTGACAAAATGTGCATTTCGGTGGAATTCGAGCCGGCCGCAACTACAGCAAGTGCTTTCCCGATTGCGATAAAGGCCATGATGATTGGGAACATCACGAGCGAAGTGAGGAAAGCGTCTTTCCAGAAGGTCCATAGTTTTTGTGTCCCCGGCAAAATGTAAGCTGCAATTGCGAGCGGTGCGAGGATGACAGCTACCATAATTACGAGCTGTCGAATCGCTAGAACAAACAGTCCGAGCATGCACGCCAACACGAAGGCGAAGAGCAGGCTTAGGGTGCCGGCTACACCCATCGACACCGCTAGGTATACGCCGCCCGCCGAGGCAGTGAGGAGGGGTGCCAAAATTATTGCCCCCGTCGCCTTGTTAGCCGCATCTCCAAACGGCGCGAGTATCAGGTCGTGCGACCACACGCCGATATCGTTAAAGAATGTAACGACGAATTGCATAAGTGGCCATGATAGTGCCATGCCGATTGCAGCCACCAGCAATCGCGGCAGTACCTTACGGACGGTGTAGGCGTCGAACAGCTCTAAGCCGATAGCCTGGCTGATTACCATAACAAGTCCGGCGATAAGTATTAGGGCAACGCCCAAAATACGGAACGTGTTCCACGCTTTTTCCATGGCCGGAGTAAAGAGTTGGTCGGTGGGAACGAATAAGAAGTTTTGAATGATCGAGTCGAGCTTGTTGGTTGCATCTTTACCCCAGTTAATTAAGGGACATGCGAAGACACGCATGGGGTCGGAGGCGGCAACCGCGCAGCCGTCGTCGTCTGACTTGTTGACCGTGCTTGATACACTACTGGCTGGCGCCGCAGCTTTGATGTTGACCGCTGCTAACACCTGCCCGCTTTTATTGAAGGTGGCATAGGTGTCGGTAGATGGCACCGTCACGCCGACAACTGCTGGCAAAAATGGCTCCTTGTCATAGCGGTTACAGCCGTCCACTAAGTTACGTGAGATTGCCCACTCGTTACTCGTTTTATCGAGTTTGGAGAACGAGTCTGTTGTTCCTTCACAGTACTTAGGCATGTTATTGATGATTTTCTGAATATCAGGTGAGGCACTGTCGACGTACGAAAAATTGAAGCGATACTTGTGCGTAAGCGTTAAGCCGTAAACGCGCAGTTTGCCCCCTGTCACGGAGAAGCTTCTAGTGTAGTTAGTAGTGTTGTCTGTGCCATCAACTACCAGGATTTGGATGTTAGTGCCGCCAATGTTGGCATCCGTAGGTGAAGGGTTGAGACCAACATACTGGTACATGCCGATACCTGATGCGATATCGATACAAGCGCTAGGGTCATCAATTGATCCGACACAGTTACCAGCTGACGGCTTGGTCGTTGGGCGTTCACGTGTAACGTTAAGGGGTATTTCGAGGTATGGGCCACTAAACGTAGGAGAACCGGGGTCGAGGGCAGCTGAAACAGGTTGCGCAAATACGGAGCCAGCCAACAGCAATAGCGTGCCCACACTTATAAACATAGTTTTCAAGAGGTTTTTATTCATAAAAAACAGCCCACATCGCCATTATAAAGCAAGGAGGTGGGCTGTTACAATTTTTACAGAGAGTATTATTTGTCAGAACTAATATCGAGAACGTCGACGTTGACACCCATTACTGAATCGGCAGTATCGCCAGTTACTTCTGGTGGCTGCTTAAACAAGGCGGTCCACTCAAGGCGTTCGATACCGGGGCCATTATATTTACTGTATGTTTCGATGACAGTTACTTCTTCTGTGGCATTGAGAGCTACATCGTAGGTGTTGATTACTTTTGTAACATCTGCAGAATAGGTGTTGTCATCGAGTTTTACGTTAGGATTTTTCTGCAGTTGCTCGGCAACAAAATTCTTGCTTGCTTTTGTCACTAAAGGGTTGAGGCTCAGCAGGTCGTAATAGTGAGGGCCGAATTTCTTCGAACCTGTGACTCGGTGTAACGTAAGGGCCATATAGTTAGACGAGAGCACGCCTGCGGCGTCATCGTGGGTCTTATACATCGGGTATGTCTCGGCACTCACATCATTGAAGGTACCAATTGTGTCCCGGAAACCAGGCTTAGCGCTGACAACTTTGAGGTTCGCAAAATAGGCAGCAATATTCTTCTTGCTGATTACCCCGCTCCCATTGAGTGTGTCGACGGCTTCTTTGCTCGAAAAGTAGGCGGCCTGCGGGTGTTCTTTGAGTAGTTGCTGCGCAAAGGCAGCGTTGGCGTTAACTAAGTTGCGAAAATCTTCGGTAGGAATAATTTCGTTAGTTTGGCTAAGGTGCTCGCCATCGGCACCAATCGTAGTTTCGGTACTGGGTGTCGGCGTAGGAGTGGTTACTTCGCTAGTTGGAGAGCCTGTCTCTGTTGGCGATGGTGTGGTCGTTTCGGTACTACTTGGTGTTGATGAAGGAGTATTTCCAGGAGTGCGTGTCGATACGGCTGCGGGGGTAGTTTTGTGATCAGATGATTCATTACTACCCAAAGCTTTTGCGACAGCTCCAATTCCAAGTACGGCAGCGAGTGCCGTACCTGCAGCAATCGGCTTAAGCCATTTATTGTGTTGTCGACTGCTTGCCTGTGGCCGAGATTCAATTATCTGAGTTTCGATTGCAGGAGGTGTCACTGGCGCTTCTGGCTCGACAAAATGAGGGTAATCTTCTGCCAGCGTAGTTGGCAGCTTCACTACAGGAAATTCACCGCCATCTTTGGGCGAAAGATTGCCGGAGTGCGGAACTTTCTCGGTAATTTCTGTAGCAGAAGTGGACACTTCCGGGAACTCTAAAGGGAGCGTGCCTTCGAGGTTATTGCGCGTAGCATCGTCATCAAAATTTTGTGCTGCTGTTTCGTGGCCTGTGTTCGTTGACATCGTGACCGCCTTTCTGCGACTACTTACGTACGACAACTTTTCTGATCCTGCCCAGATTATAGCATAAAATTATGCTTATGTCTAGCTAGAAACGCTGCAATTATCACTTCTACCTCTGTAGCTATAAAGCTTTACGCAAGAACTGTCAGTAAAGTATTAGACAATATACTAATTGCGAGTGCCGCGAGAGGGCTTGTCATTGTTCTTTTTTGCATGCTCAGCTGTATACGATGAGTTTTCAGAATTAGAGGTGTCGGTAGGTTCAGATGTGGGCGGTGTGGTAAAACTGTCGCTGTTTGTTGCTTTGCGCTCTAACTGTTGTTGCCAGATTGTTACGGCAACAAAACGGCCTTCGGTGTCAATCGGTATTAATGCGTCCCAGTTAAAGAGATTTACAGAGCCGTCTTTCGTAGGGTAAGACGCTACTACAGGCACCACATAGACGTCGTTTACTCTTTGGACATCGTCCACGATGACTTCGTTGCTGCTATCTGGTCGTGATACGTTATCGCCGTTTTGCAAATGTTGGGTGAGATTGTCCGAAAGTTGGTTGTTACAGAAAGTGGCTTTACTGATTGAATCGCCGACTAACGGAAAAAGACGATTGGCACCGCGCAGAAGGTTGTCTGTATAAGCGGTGGCTTGGCGAGCTGGGTTACCGCCTGAGTCACGCATATTTCGAAGCGCATCGGCACTCAACCACGGTGGCGTGTCGCCGACTACCTGCGTAACGTCCGAATTGTTATACAAAGTCTCACGATTGAGCTCGAAGTTACGTACGACATCACTGTTTAGGAAAGAAAGCTCGCCATTTTTGGCAACTCGTAAGTAGTCATTAACATTCTGATAGTTGTCTTTTAGGTCGCGAGCGCGATTATTATCGACGAAGCTACCAAGCAAATTAATGGCTTCCCTGTCTGGCCTAGTTGGCGGTCGAGATTCAACAGGCGTTGGTGTGGGCTGCTCGGGTGTCGGTGTGGGAGTGGACGAAGGGGTGCTTTTTACAGAACTATTCGATGTCGTAGAAGAAGCAGATGCTGAGGGAATTTTAGGTGGTATGAGTGGCGCCACAGCCTCTTTAGTCTTGGGTGTCACTGGCGTTGAGCGCAATTTTTGAGTAGTAGGACTGGAGGTAGTGTTGCCGGCTGTAGTTGGGACGGGCTCTGGGGATGGCAATGGCTCACCGGGTGTCAGTACCATATCTGGTACGACGCCTGGCACAAGGGCGGCTTCGGCGCGCGGTGGCTGTTGAGACGGTTCTTCGGCGGCAAAGTGCTCGTATGCACCCAAAGATATCCAGGCGACAAGCGCGAGACCACCGAGCCCAGCGCTTACTTTTAATAGCCGATGTGGAGACTTCGGCTGTATTTCGTAACTAGGAGTATCTATAGGTGCAACTACGGGAGTGCTTGATTCTCGTGCGAGAACAGCAGTACTAGCTGTTTCTGCTACGCGACCAACTCCGCTAGGTGCACGGGGTGGGCTGGCGGGGGCTGCAAGCATGTCCGCAAGCGACTTCTGAGGAGTGTTTTGGGGGCGGACTCTTTGATTAGCACTCGTGAATACACCGGGGACTATAACGTGCGCCGTAGGATTTACGGTAGGCTCATGAGTGTCATCGAGGGTATCCGGTTTAAAGTGCAGTGTAACACCATCAATAGTTTCAGCCTTTCCACCTTCGTAACCGAATCCTGATTCTGTCATACTCGCACCTTTCTTGCCATGGTTAATGGGCTATGTGGTTTGGGATTATGACACGCTCTAGTAGCAATGTCGAGAATATTTTGCCGTAACCTGTTGTTCTTGAATATATATATGGAAGACGGTATAGTTACAAAAAATGAAGTACTCATTAAAACAGAAATTATTATTGTTTGTTGCCAGCTTTGGTTTACTCCTGAGCTTTACCGCACCCGTAGCTGCACTGGTCGCTCCTACCACGACATTTGCGGTGGGTGCAGTAAAATGCGGCAGTAATGAAACGGCCATTAAATCTGCCGGCGATAGCGTTGCGCATAGCTGCTGCCCCAACACCGTACAAAATAAGAATGCAACTAGCTGTTTGTTCGCTAAATACGTTAATCCCGTCGTCAATCTATTGTCTGCAATCGTGGGGGTCGTGGTTGTCATCGGTATTATTGTCGGTGCCATACAGTTTTCTTCGTCTGCCGGCGATCCGCAAAAGGCGGCAAATGGCAAAAACCATATACGCAACGCCTTGTTCGGACTGGCGGCATATATATTGCTCTACGCTTTCTTGCAATTTATTATTCCCGGAGGTTTTCTGAATGGATAGCTTCCTCGGCCTATTCGCAGCTGCAGGCTGTGCGCCCCACCCGACCTTTTTTGGCCTAAAAGCATGGAATGCTTACCTGCCATATGCCTACGACAGTGCGACCGGTAAATGCGAGGTTGTTTTTAATACTCTCGGAAATGGTCACAATAGCAGTTTTCTGTTGATCCTAGTGGCGATTGTTGATGACTTGCTCATCTTGGCGGGCTTGATAGCAGTTATATTTGTCATTTATGCCGGCATCAAATATGTAATGAGTCAGGGTTCGCCCGACGAGACCGCCAAGGCGCAATCCACGCTTATTAATGCGGTGCTCGGCCTAGCGATTGCACTAATCGGTGTTGCACTCGTGTCGTATTTAGGCAGCCACCTAGCCGGTCCTTTGGGTAAAACTACGGGCTCGGGTATTGATGCAAGCAGCCTGCCCCACACCACAGCCGGCAATGCCACCGTAAAACTCGTACTCGGAATTGTATTTTCGGTTGTCGGTGCTCTTGCATTATTGTTCATTACCATCGGTGGCTTTCGTTATGTGCTGTCACAGGGTGACCCGCAGGCGACCAGTAAAGCCAAAAACACTATTTTGTATGCGCTCGTTGGGCTCGTGGTAGCCATTGTGGCCCAAGTAATCGTAACTTTCGTGATCGGGAGACTGTAATGCACCGTATATATAAGACATTCGCAGTGTTGACGCTGTTTTTCGGCATGCTGGCACCGGCACCGGCAATGGCAGCAACTAATTTATTTCATGATGCATGCAGTAACGCTGGCGCCAAATCATCGGCAGTATGTGCAGATGGCCAGACCACTTCAAATCCCCTCACCGGTAGTAACGGCCTAATCATCAAAATCACTAGAGTGATAGCATTTGTCGCGGGTGCCGCCGCCGTTATAATCATCATGTTGTCCGGGTTCCGGTATGTGACATCCAGCGGTGATGCCACTAAAGCCACCCAGGCACGCAATGGAATTATCTATGCGCTGGTGGGGCTGATTGTCATTATTTCGGCACAGTTTATTATTAGCTTAGTTGTTAGAAGAATTTAATTAGTAATTACAGAGGAATATAGAATGAAAAAGCTTATAAAACGAATTGCCCTGGCACTGGCGACCATAGCTTCCGTTTCGGCGATGTCACTGGCACCTGTTTATGCGACCACTAACCAGGCCAAATCAGACGTATGTGCCGGCGCCGCTATTACGGGGGCAAACTGTGCTGACGGCGGAATTGGTCTAAACGGTGTCATCACAAACGTTATTAACATCCTCAGTGCAGTTATAGGAGTGGCGGCAGTCATTATGATTATTCTGGCCGGCTTCAAGTACATTACATCGGGTGGAGACCCCAGCGGTGTTAAGAGCGCCAAAGATAGCCTGATTTACGCCATTGTCGGGCTGTTGGTTGTCGCCCTGGCGCAAACGATAGTGCGCTTTGTACTGCACGCCGCATAAAAAGGTCATTCCTCTTCTGCTTGAACAAGCAAAAGGTGGTATGGTATAAGTAAACTGAAAGATAACGAAAGGTAACTATGATCCAAAAACTCAAAAATACATTGCTTGCGATTGCCGCACTTGTCACGATGGCGACTCCCGCCCTCGTCCCTGCTGCAGCCTACGCCGCCGACCCTAATATCCAGGGTGGTCTGTGTACAGGTGCCAAGCTACAAATTTCCGATAGTCCGTCGAGCTGTCCTACGGATGGCGGTAGTACTACGGGCATTAACAACTTGCTTCGCCGTGTCGTCAACATCTTTTCTGCTGTTGTCGGTGTGATCGCGGTCATCATGATCATCGTCGGTGGTCTGCGCTACATCACTTCTGGTGGTGACTCCAGCAAGGTTTCGACTGCCAAGAACAGCATCATCTACGCTATCGTTGGCCTCGTTATCGTTGCCCTGGCACAGCTGATTGTCCGCTTCGTCCTCAACCAGTCCTCTTCTCTTGCGTAGCCAGAGACGCTAATCGTTATCAAAAATCCCCCGAGCAGTCGGGGGATTTTTATGACCCACAATAGTGTTGAAATAAAAAAGAGGCTCCCACTCGCTCGGGCGCCCCTCTTTAAATACTGAGAACGTTTAGAGGATCTGAATCTTCTTAACGGTATCTTGTTTGACCTTGCCGAAGCTGATGGTCAATACGCCGTCTTTGAGGACTGCTTCGATTTCTTCTTCTTTTACTGGTACAGGCAATGCGATGGTGCGAGAAAATTCGCCCCAGTAACACTCCTGCAAGAAGTAGTTCTCTACCCCGTCTTCGTTGCCGGCACTGAGCGTGCCGCGAATGGTGAGTTGATTATCAGAAATGCTGACATCAAGCTCGCTCTTGTTAACACCCGCAGTGCGAGCCTTAACGACAAGGCGTTCTTTAGTTTCGTATACGTCCACCGCAAGCTGTCCTGGCAATGCTTCTTCTTCGTCCCATTCGTCGTTTGCAGCAATTGGTTGTGCTCCAGTCGGTTCGGCCGGTCCCAGATCATCATCGCCCAAGAATGCGGCGGTTAGTTCGTCCTCTTCAAGTAAGAGATCGTCTTCGTCGCGACTCCTTCGCGCCATAGTGGTTACCCTCCAGAAAATTAATACTCTGTTTTAAACTTGCCTTTTTGTCTTGATAGCAGTATAGCTTAGTAAATAACACTAGTGCAACAAACAGAGCAGTTATTTACAACACATTAAACACAACAACTATGCTTGATCGTATCATTTCTCTCGTCGCACCACATACTTGCTTGGGTTGCCAAAGCCAGGGTGCTGTCATCTGTAATTCGTGTCTGGGTGAGCTATCCAGTATGCCTTCTGCCTGTTACCGCTGTGGCACCAGTACCAAAGGGTTCGCAACGTGCTCTGCTTGCCGAAAAGTTACGAAGTTGTCGGCAGTGTACGTCGTGGCGAAATATCAGGGGTTAGCGAAAGATGTGATCTGGAAACTGAAGTTCTCGGGTGCCCGTGCCGCCGCAAAAGACATGGCGCGTGCGATGGCGCCCCTCGTTATCACCAGCGAGAACATGATAATCGTCCATGCTCCGACAGCTACAAGCCGCATTCGGACTCGTGGATATGACCAGGCACGACTATTAGCCTGCGAAATTGCGCGGCAGACAAAATGTGCCTATGTCCCTGCCCTGGTCCGGTTGGACCAAAAACGCCAGGTTGGCGCCAGCCGTACGGAGCGATTCGAACACTTATCTAATGCATTCCGCCTGACTGGCCGAGTGAATGTTGTGGGCGCACACATTTTGTTGGTCGATGACGTCCTTACTACTGGCGCTACACTGGAAGCGGCCGCAGTTATACTCAAAAAAGCCGGCGCTAAGCGTGTTGACGCGGTTGTGTTTGCTCGGGCTTGAGAGTATTCGGAGAAGGAGGGATAGCGCACGTTAATCTGTGCGCCGTGCTTCGCCGGTTGCAGACTGTGGAGAGAGGGATTCGACCTTGGCCTATGGCCAACCCGGCTCCCATGGTCGCTGGGCTTCGGGCGGCTGAGCGCCACTGGCGCTCGCGTTCTCATACATCTTCACTGCCAAATACAAAACCCGCCTTTGCAGGCGGGCGTTGTATTTGGCGGAGAGAGAGGGATTCGAACCCTCGCAGGAGCTCTCGCCCCTCTAACGATTTAGCAAACCGTCCCCTTCAGCCACTTGGGTACCTCTCCGCGTCCTCCCGTACGCCTTGGTCTCGTTTTACCTTTCGGTAAAAGCTTCGACTTGAGGCTACGGTCGTCCTCTAAAATTTAAAAGTGTTGCTTTTAAATTTTGGCTGAGCTGCTTTCGCGTAACTGATGCATTTTATCGCAATCTGGTGTTTGGCGGAAGGGGTGGGATTCGAACCCACGGTACCGTTGCCGGCACGACGGTTTTCAAGACCGTTTCCATCGACCACTCGGACACCCTTCCGTATTGCAGCAACAGGGGTGATTATAGCAGTTCAGGGCGTTTGCTCCAAATACGTTCCAGACTTTTGTCACTTTTGAATAGTCAGCAGGGAGCGTGTACAATAGCGCTAATGGATGGGAATCAAACACCGACGGGACAATCAGAGCTGCCACAGCCCGTGCAGCCTGGGCAGACAATTACCCCAGGGGGAGTTACGCCAGCGGCGACCCCCGAAGCGTTACCTCCTGCTTCTGTCACCCCACAACCCGCTCCTCAGCCTCCTCTCCCTGCCCCCGAAACCGCAGAGGTGCCAGTGCAAGATATCACGACTCAGCCACAGCCGGTGTTTGCTACAAGTAATAGCCCGGATACTGCCCCAGAGCAGGCCGCCGCTCAAGAAGCATACGGCGCCCCTGTATCTTGGACGGCCTCGGAGTTCATTGCTCACGACAAGTCACCCAACTGGTATGTTATCTTGTTTGGTGGCGCAGTCATCGTTGCGGGCGCAAACTGGCTGATATTTAAAGATATCTTGTCATCTGTGGTCATCATTGCTGCCGTCCTCATTCTGGCAGCATACAGCAAGCGCCAACCCCGCGAACTACAGTATGTTATCGGTGACGAGGGCATTGAAATTGGCCCAAAGCACTATGCCTACGGTCATTTTCGTTCATTTTCGATTATCGATGACGGTGCTTTTTCGAGCATTGAGCTGATGCCTCTCAAGCGATTCTCCCCGCCGATATCTATCTATTACGATCCCGCCGACGAAGATGCTATCGCCGAGGCGCTCACGCCCCACTTGCCGTATCAGCCGGTCCAGCCCGACCCCATCGATAAACTCATACGCCGCATACGGTTCTAAATAAAAAAACCGCACTCTGTGTCGAGTGCGGTTTAAAAGTGAGGATATCGGGCAAGCGGTCGGTCGGACTAGTAGGGATTGCTTTGGCTGTATTGCTCTTTAGCGTGGAGTTTGTGCTCCATGCGCTTCAAAAATCGTTTTCGATGATCACGGTTGTCAAGTTTGTCTAATCGTTCCATAAATGCGTCTTCGTTGCTGTGCATGATGAATGCTCCCTCTAACTCTTACTTGTTAGTACTGAGTAGTATCACGCATATGCTAAACATCGGCTGTGAACATTCTAACAGTTGAAAACCTGTGCATAACCGTAGATATTTACCGAGGTCACCCTGTCATCACGTGCCACTTTCCCGTACAATGCTGAGTAAATAGAGGAGGAACAATGGACTTACAAACTGCCTTTTATGTCGTCGGACTTATCTTTATGGGGTTAATGTTAGTGCTGTTTATGATACTGATTGTCGCAGTGCTTGTTATCCGTGCAAAGGTAAATGCTATTCACCGCCATATCGAAGAAAAACTCGGTACAGCACTCGGCCTTATCGAAAATGGCGCTAAACTGGTGAATAAAGTTAAAGAAGCAACAAACTCAAAAAAGCATTAATCGAAACACCCTAGACATACCATGAACATTATCGAAAAAACGCTTCAAGGCTTCGACTCTTTTCAGCAGCGACACCGCAAAATCAGCTTTTTTTATGCGGTTATTAAAAAGTACGGTGAAGACGAAGCTGGATATCAAGCCGCCCTCATGGCCTATTACGCCTTTTTGTCGCTTTTCCCTCTTTTGCTGGTGCTCACCACTGTCGTTAAAATGTTTTTGCATAGCGATTCAGATCTTCGACGCAGCATCATCGATGGCGCCACCCAATATTTTCCGCTCATCGGTAATGATCTCGAAAAAAGCGTCCACGGTGTAGGTGGCACGGGGCTAGCAATTGTAATCGGTGTTTTATTCAGCCTTTACGGTGCGCGCGGAGTAGCTGACGTATTCCGGAGCGTTGTTAACCATGTGTGGGAAGTACCATACGTACGACGCATCGGTTTCCCTTGGTCGCTACTCCGTAGCTTGCGCATGATTATCGTCGGCGGCGTGGGATTGCTGGCCGCGCCACTTATTTCCGGCTATGCCGCCTCTGCCGGGCATGGTCCACTTTTTTGGGTCGCGTCTGCCGGGATTACACTCGCTATTTTGTTCGGTGTCTTTTTGTACCTCATACATACCAGCCTGCCGAGTAAAACGACGTTTCAAAACATGTGGCCAAGTGCGCTCTTGGCGGCGATTGGCTTGCAAATTTTGCAAGGAGTTGGTGTCTTGCTGGTTAAGAATCAGCTCAAACACCTCGACAGCCTCTACGGCACGTTTGCTGTCGTGCTTGGGCTACTCTTTTGGCTGTATTTGCAGGCTCAGGTAATTGTCTATGCACTCGAGGCCGGCACCGTCCGAGCGCTTAAGTTGTACCCGCGCAGTTTTGACGCCCGAAAGCGTCCGAGCGAAGCCGACAACATGGCGTATGGTCTATATTCTCGTCGTAGTCAGTTCCATGACGATCCTGCAGCTCCGGACACAAAATAACAGACAGAAGTAGTGAGTAGTTTCCTCGCTTTAGAGGTGAGACTTGAGTTTGCGCAGACTGCGGCGAGTTGTCGTCCGCATCATGTCGCTCAGTGCCTTCAGCTGTTGGCTGTAGGCGGCATCGAGCTCGGCAAACCGAAGTTTCTTCAAATCTTCGGCGGAGGTCAGTCGTGGTTTTGTGGGTACCATAAATCTGCTCCCTGCACGTTATTTTGCTTTAGAGCGCGAACACATTTTTGGGGAGAATACCGTGATAGGAACACCTCTTTCCCTCGTGGTCTCGCTAAGTATTACTGTACGCGTGGCATAGCGAAAATCAACATTTCGTATGTAAAATCACAAACGCCGTGTGATATACGACGGCATAAGAATTATGCCCTGTTAAATCGGCAAAACCATAAGAAAAAAGCGGCCAGATTGGCCGCCTATTTATTGCTCGTTAATGCTCAGCTCGGGGTTCAGGAACACGTCTTCGATACGGATAGGTCGCATGGTTATCTCCCTTAACAATTACCAGTATGCACGGGAAACTGGTAACGCTCCGTAAGATTTGTTACACCGACTTATCTGTTGAACAGATGAGCTAACGAGTCGAAGAGGCGATTGCTGTATTGAGCACGGGGATCCAGACACCGTACCCCGTGGTCGTAGGATGAAACTTGTCGGCGGCGAACAACTCGGGGTGGGCATCAAAAATCGGGCCTGTCTTGTCGGCGATATGCGCGAATGTCACCTGTTTTTCGGTGGCCACCATTTCGAACACAGCGTTGACGCTTTTAGTACGGGCTCGTGCAATGGATGCCACGGGTTCAGGAAAGCGCGGTACCGAGCCCATTTGCGGTGAACCGGTTAGGATAATTTTTACATCTGGATTGGCTGCCCGCAGTGCATCAATTATTTCGTTGAGGCTCAAGTGAATACCTTTTAGGGATGTTAGGTGTGTCACATCATTTGCGCCGACGGCGATGAGGACTACATCTGGTTTTAGCGCCACCGCTTGAGCCAGCTGTTTTTGGCGTACGTCCGCTGTCCTTGCACCCGATATCGCAAAATTCTGGAATCTCACGATGTGTGTTTTGGCCAGTTCTCGCGAGGTTGAGAGGGCTATCCCCTTTTCGTAGTCGCCGCCTTGCCCTACGCCTGTACTGTCGCCCATAACGATATAAGTCAGCTGCGTGCCGCTACTCCCAAATGTAGTTAGTTCACGGGAAATAGTAGGTGCCGGAACTGGGGTGCCCCCCAGTTTAATAAATAAAAATTCAACTAACACGAATGCGATCATTAGGATTACGAAGATTGTTGAGCCGAGTAGAAGCTTATGATTATGCACGAGGTTCATCACCTCATCTTAACAGACTCATAGGAGGGCCCATCATCGGGTACACCAAAACAAAAACCCCTCAAAAGAGGGGCTCTTGTTTTGGTGTACCCGACAGGATTCGAACCTACGACCTATGGCTCCGCAAGCCATCGCTCTATCCAGCTGAGCTACGGGTACAAATGCAACAGGGGTAATCTTAGCACATCTTGGACACTGATGCTAGTACTGAAAACGCCTGCTCAATCTGTTACAATAGCCCGAGGCGAGGAGAGGTGACCGAGTGGTTGAAGGTGCCGCTCTCGAAAAGCGGTGTGCCGGCAACGGCACCGAGGGTTCGAATCCCTCCCTCTCCGCCAGATGTTCCGCTTTCGAACCCGCCACGGCTAGCAGCCTGGCGGGTTCTTCAGTTCTTC
>JBDSPW010000023.1:0-11840 GCA_039930145.1 Saccharimonadales bacterium (SeqCode)
AATAAGCTGACAGACGAAATGAAAAACCAAAAACTTCGCGAGATACAAGACGATATCGGTGATCTGGCTACAACGCATAGACGCTGGTAGCGATGTGGCTAATAAGGAGCAGACGATTGATAGTGCCGTGATGTTCTTAACAAACGCAGATCAGTTCTGGAACTTAGGCGATTTACAGGTACGGAAAGGCATTCAAGACCTTATATTCCCTGACGGATTGTACTTTAGTTGCTCTGACGGTTTTGGAACTGCTACTTTGAGTCAATCTCATCTGTTAATAGAAAAAGTCGCTTCTAAAAGCGACTTAAGTCCAAGTTTGGTGACCTCACGGAGAATCGAACTCCGATTTCCGGGATGAGAACCCGATTTCCTAACCGTTAGAAGATGAGGCCATAGTAGGCAGGTGGATTGTAAAGTGCATTGATAGTGTATCGCCGGGAAATCAGATTTCCTAGTCACGTCCCGCGACCCCGAAACTTCACTGTTGCCAACATAGTTGGCACCGGAAGGTTTCCTTGCGAATTGCCACCGGCAATTCTCACGTTAGAAGATGAGGCCTCGTCCAAACGTACGCTGCTGTCTTGTTTTGCCCTAAAGGCAAAAGCTTCGACTTACAGGCTACGTTTCTCCTCTCAAAACTTCATTCAGTTGCTTCGCGCCTTAGAATGAAATTTTGGAATCATAGCTCAAATCAAATTCAGGACCAAAATATCTTACCATATCTGTTACGAACCGTCCAGACAGGCCCTCTCAGGTTGCATAAAATAACCATAACCCCGATAATAGAAGACGAACCTGGAACGTTAATGATCCGATATAACATTTTAATTTTTTTGATTGTGGGCCTGGCGGCTGTTGTCGCTATTTTATTAGTATTGACGGTCGTATTGCGCCGTCGGAACAAAAAAACTAAAGCTAACACGACGACAGTAACGCTTGCCAATAACTTGCGCGACGAAAAACTCAAATCAAGTATTATCCTCAACGCCATCGAAGACGGTGTGGTACTTATCGATGATCAACAGGTTATTCAGTCATTCAACCCTGGCGCAGCCAGAATATCGGGCTGGAATAGCGAAGAAGCTATGGGCCTGGCGTGGACATCGGTATTTAAGTTCGTCGACAACAAAGGCGAGGCTATCACCTCACTCGAGGAACCTGTCACGCGGCTCTTTGGGGGCGGCGAGACCATTCGCGACAACGCTGCTAATATATTGACTAAATCTGGCAAGACATCGGCAATCAACCTGGTCGTCTCTCCGTTGCTTGATGCGAACAAAAAAGTCACCGGTGCAGTGGGGGTGTTCCGAGACGTTAGCCAAGAACGCCAAGAAGAAGCGCAACGTGCCGAATTTATTAGCACCGCCAGCCACGAGATGCGCACACCGGTAGCTGCCATCGAAGGCTATCTGGCGCTGGCGCTAAACGACCGCGTGAGCACTGTGGATGCCCGTGCTCGTGATTACCTCGAAAAAGCGCATTCCAGCACTCAACACCTCGGCAAACTGTTCCAGGACCTCCTCACTAGTGCCAAGGCAGAAGACGGGCGCCTCACTAACCACCCGAGCATTATTGAATTTGGGAGCTATCTGGAGCAAATTGTCAGTGACCTCAAGTTTTCTGCCGAGAAGAAAGGCTTATTCTTGGAGTTCATGATTGGTTCAAGCAACACCATCGATGCCAGTACCCAAACCGAGAGTTCTAACCGTGTCGTGCAGCCGCTGTACTACACGCATGCCGACCCCGATCGCATCCGCGAAGTTATTACCAACATCTTTGACAACGCCGTTAAATACACCGAAGCCGGTAAAATTACCATCGGGCTCACCGGTAACGATCAAGTGGTGCAGTTTTACATAAAAGACACTGGCAATGGTATCCCCACCGAAGATATTCCGCATTTATTTCAGAAGTTTTACCGCGTGGATAGTTCGGCCACGCGCACCATCGGCGGCACCGGTCTAGGGTTGTTCATTTGTCGCAAAATTGTCGAACTCTACGACGGACGTATCTGGCTGGAGAGCGAAATCGGCAAGGGGAGCACGTTCTTTATCAACTTGCCCCGCCTCAGCGTTCAAAAGGCCGAAGAAATCCAAAAAACCGAGTCGCAGAGCAACATTTTAGCACCGATTACATCATTAACGGCTTCATGATACAATTATGAAAACCAGTAGCATAATAAAGACACAACAGGGGTAACATTAATGGCCAAAGTTCTACTCGTCGAAGATGACAATAACCTGCGGGAAATTTACGAGGCGCGCTTGCTAGCAGAGGGGTACACCATCAACTCTGCCAAAGATGGCGAGGAAGCACTTGTTGTTGCCAAAGCCGAGAAGCCCGATCTTATTATCTCTGATGTCATGATGCCCAAGATTAGCGGTTTCGAGATGCTCGATATCCTCCGCAACACCCAAGGGCTTAAAGAAACCAAGGTCATCATGCTTACTGCACTCGGACAGGCCGACGACCGTACCCGTGCTGATAGCCTGGGGGCCGACCGTTACCTCGTTAAATCACAGGTTACCCTCGAAGATATCGTCAAGGCTGCGCACGAACTACTAGAAGGCGACTCAGCACCGGCAGCAACACCGCTTGTAACAACGGTTACCGACACGGCTGTTGCGGTTGCACCCGAGCCAGCTGCAGCACCTGCAGTTACGGCCGTACCCGTACCTGAAATGCCAGTCAGTGAGCCAACTGCAACACCGGTAACTGCTCCAGACGAAACCGCTACCCCCGAAGCGCCTGCGGCTGCCATCCCAAGCCCAACGACAGAACCACCAGCGACTACTGCTGACGCACAAGTCGCAGAAGATACGGAAGTTCCCGCCGTCGACTCCGCGCCAGAAGCCCCGACAACTGTCGAGCCTGTCGTAAGTCCCGAAACTGTACCGGCAGATTCTAGCGAAACTCCAGCACCAGCTGCCGACGTGCCTCCGTCGCCCGAAGTCGACGCCGTCGCCCCAGCAGCAGCTGCCACCCCAGAAGTCACCGAAACCGCACCTGAAGCACCCGCAGCTCCAGCTGTTGAACTCCCAGCCAGCGAATCCACCGCCGACGAGCAAGCAACAGTAGACAACCAAATCGAAGATTTTATCAAAAATAACGCTGTCGAGGTACCGCCCGAGCTGCAGACTCCTCCCCCCAACGAAACAACTGATCGTGTTATGCAAGAATCCGTCGACACCCTTATTGCCAGTACCGAACATGCCGACGAAACCGCTGCTCCAGAGGGCCAAGCAGAAGACACCACACCCGAGCCCACACCACCCGTTGACGCACCCGTAGCTCCACCTACCAACAATGACGAGGACGAAAGCAGCGATGGCGTAACGATTGCCCACAAAAAGATTATCCAGCGCCCAAGCAGTGCCGAAAAAACTGATCTCGGCGAGCTCCTGGCCCGCGAAGAAGCCAAAAAGATTGTTATCGGTGATTCCGCGCCAGGTACTGCCACATTAGTTCAAAACGACACTCCCGCTGCGCCTGTAGAAGACCCCGCAGTACCGCCCACCGCGCCACTTCCGGGTAATACGTTCTCGCCGACTAACGGCACCGTACCCCCAAAGCCCAACGGCGAAACCGACCCCAACAGTATCTCCCTTTAGTTTTGGCCTCAGTTAAAATATAAGTTCCCTCTGGTGGAAACCGGCGTGATGTTCTTGGTTGCAAGAACATATCAAAAGAGTGGTTCTGACCAGACATATCAAGCGCAATTCTGCTAAGCTACCAGCATGCGTATTAATAAATTTGTGGCATCGGCCACGGGCATGAGCCGCCGCGCCGCCGACACGGCGATTGCCGAGGGCAGGGTATTGCTTAACGGCATCGTCCCGTCATCGGGTCACGATGTTAAAGACGGCGAGAGGGTGACCCTTGACAACCGGCCTATTACACCCGCTGTCAAGACCATAACCATTATGATGAATAAACCGGTCGGCTACGTGGTAAGCCGGAACGGGCAAGGAAGTCGAACCATATATAGTCTTCTCCCTTTGCAATACCACAAACTAAAACCGGTTGGACGGCTTGATAAAGAGTCCAGCGGGCTACTGCTACTGACAAATGACGGTGATCTTGCAAACGAATTAACACACCCCAGCAAGCAAAAGGTGAAGGTCTACCAAATATCACTTAACCTGCCATTGCAACCGCTGCATCGCCAGATGATTTCCGACCATGGTATCAAATTAGAGGACGGCAATAGTCGCCTGCAACTGGAGCGCCGCGAAGAGGGCAACGACAAAGATTGGACCGTTACCATGCGCGAGGGGCGCAATCGCCAGATTCGCCGTACATTTGGGTCCTTGGGCTACGACGTCCTAAAACTTCACCGCACCCAATTCGGCGAGTACACTCTGGATATTCCCGCCACCAAGCACTTCGACATTATCACCTAATCAGCTACTACAACTTAAGCATTCACAGCCGCTGCCGCGCATTGCAACCACTGGCTGTATCCGGCTTGATCCGCAGCAAAGCGTTCCAGCGTCTCGTCACTACTCATTTTTTTAGCATAATCATCGGGATTCATATTGTCGTTAAAACCGTTCATATGGTCAACTAACCGACGTTCGTGATATACGGTAGGATAAACATCCAAAGGATCATCCAGATATCCCTGGAGATGATCATGATCATCGAAGACACATAGTATAGGTATGTATTGCACTATGCTACCGTTAACGTCCGTGCTTGTGCTGGTTTGCTCCTCAAGCACAATAAGACGTGTATCGCCAGCATTACCTGGCACAGAGTCAAAGGGAACAGGACGCCATCTTTTAACTTGATGCACGCTGTCAAAAACTCTATTAGGATCAACATGCGATTTATTAATCTTGAGCTCGACCATCGGTGGCTCGCACTCGGCAATTTTCGCCGTTACTTTCAGAAAAAGCTCATGAAGGATGGCTTCTTTTTCAGTTAGATCGGCGAGCTGGCGTGCACGCTCCGCGAAGCTCTTTGCGCCAGCCAAAGAATCGATCTCAGCCAAATGCAGCTGAGACTCCATTGCTTCAAAAGGGAAGTCCTCGTGACTCATAATCCACATATTATACACCGAAGTATAAGCTTTGTCAATGAGATTACTTTTTCGTTCTTTTGAACTCGTCAGAACAACCTACAGTTGTTGAAAGTAAGTGGGAGGAGCTGCGTGGGGCGATTGTGTTTGGTGATAGAACGTCATGAGACATTCACACAATTACCGCCAACGCAGGCTCGACTCCTCTTCGGAAAGTTTAGCGTCCGTTCCGCCTCAGACGTGACTACTTGGTGTTTGTGTGGGGTTGTGCGAGCACCATCGGCATGATGTTGGAGTGTCCATTGGAACAGTCCGGGGGGCCGTCATTGCCGTAGCGCTTTTCGCCACACTTGGGCCACGGGCACTTGTAGAGCAGCGTGGCGCTCCTCGGCGTCCCATGAATGAGATCGTCCCGCATCTTCTTCAGCTCCTTCAGAGATAGTCAAACTGAATGTAGCCGGAGCTACTTCTTGGCGTCGACCTTCTCCATCGAACCTCGATGGTCGTTCGGGCAACGCGATGGCTTGGATGTGGCACGCATCACGGTCTCGCATCGAATGCATTGCCACAGCTCGAGAGAATTCTCGGGCCGAGCAAGAGACGTAAGATCTTGCATCTTCTTCACCTCCTCAGGTGTTGTCAGGCACCAGGATGGCGCCGTCGTTGGGGCAGGTCTTGCCTTCGTGTCCGCTGCAGGTGTGTGCGCAGGCGGGGCAATGCAGGCTCACCACTTTTCGTGGCGGATTTGCGTGATCTCGGGTACCATTCCAACCTATGACCATTTCGTTCACCTCCTTCGCTTGCTCGGGGGTTTGTCGTACCAGAACTTGCTTGTGTCGCGACTTTCTAGTCCCTTCACAGTGCCGGTCTTGGGGTCGTAGCCCGGCAGGTTGTGCAGACCAGAGTCGTCGGCGTAGACGAACTTGTGCATCTCGTTGGTGAGGAAGAAGTCAACCACGATCCAGCCGATTAGCACAAGCACCGGGTTCCAGTGCCACGACATCGTTGAGTAGACCACGAAGGCCAACTCGGTTGCGACGATCGTCACGATCAGCGCCCACACGACGATGTTCTCAGCCGTCCGCTTCCAGCCAGAACGCTTGCGCTTGAAGCCAATCATCATGGGCATGTAGTCGCTCATCTCCTGACGATAGGCCCACCACTTCTCATCATTCATGACCTTACAGCCTCCTAAAAGAACAAAAGAGCAGGCAATCTGCCTCTCTCCTCGAAACCACCAATGTAGTCTGTGCATAATTTTATAACTAAAGTGTATTTTGTCAATACTCTCGTATCTGTTATAATGGTTTGGAAATGGCGCAGAAATTACCAATTGTCGCAATAGTCGGGCGTGCCAACGTGGGCAAGTCTAGTTTGTTCAACGCGATTTTAGAACGCCGCGAAGCAATTGTTGCTAACGAGCCGGGTACCACGCGCGACAGCATCATGGCTAAGGCCAGTTTCTACCCTGAAGGCAAACCGGTAGAACGCAAGCATTCGAAGGTCGACGAGACCAAGACTGACGAAATCGACAACCGTTACGATTTTTGGCTGGTCGACACCGCCGGCATGAAAGATGCCACCGACGATTTCGAATTCACCATCCAAGAACAGATCCTACAGGCGGCCGACAGCGCCGACATCATCTGGGTCGTCGTAGAAGCCGACGTTATGATCACCGAAGAAGACCGCCGAGTAGCCAAGATGGCGCTCAAGAGCGGCAAGCCCGTCTTCCTTATCGTCAACAAGACCGACAAGGCCAGGGGCCGCGACCCATGGGAAGATTTCCAACGCCTGGGCATCAAGCCGGTCATTGGCACCAGTGTCACCCAACGCACGGGCGTCGACGAGCTGCTCAACAGGCTCGTACAAACCATTCCCAAAGCTAGCCTAGAAGAAGACAGCAATCGTCTGCGTATCGCGCTGCTAGGCCGCCCTAATGTCGGCAAATCATACTTGTTTAACACGCTCGCTAAAAAACAGCAGGCCATTGTGGCCGACCGAGCAGGGACCACCCGCGACGTGAACCGCGCCGTCGTAAAATACAAGGGCCGCGAAGTCGAAATCATGGACACCGCCGGTATCCGCCGCAACGGTAAGATTGAAGTAGGTATAGAAAAATTTAGTGTTATTCGCAGCCTGGCCGCCATCGAGCAGTCCGATGTCTGCTTCCTGCTTATGGATGCTAACGAACTCAACGTGCAGCTCGACCAAAAAATCGCTGGCATGATCAAAGAAGCTGGCAAAGGGCTAGTACTCGTGGTGAGTAAGTGGGATGTCGCCGAAGAAAAAACTGCCTTTACCCGCGACGAAATTGCCCCGCAGATCGCTGGAAATTTCGAATTTGTGCCATGGGCACCCCTGATTTTCACGAGCGCTGTTACCGGGCAGAACGTTACTAAGCTGTTTGATCTAGCAATGGATATCACCGAGCGCCGCACCCTGCGTATAAAGACCGTCGAGCTTAACCGCTGGCTCAAACAGGTTATCGACAAGCACCCGCCAGCTGGTCTTAAAAATCGCATGCCAAAGCTCAACTACATTACTCAAGAAGACGACAACCCGATTCCGGCCTTTAAAGTCTTCGGTGCCAGCACTAAATTCTTGCACTGGAGCTACAAGCGCTACATGGAACGCGCCCTCCGCGAAAAGTACGACTACGAAGGCACACCAATCCAATTTTGGTTTATCGAAAAGCACATCACGCACAAAAGCGGCTCATCCCCAACCAAGGGCGAAGCCCGCCCTCCACGCAAATTTAGCAAATAACCTCGCTAGACATCTAGCGACAGGAGTGCGAAACTAGATTTAATGGCACTATTTCAGAAAAAACCAATACTGGGCGACAACATTCAGTTTTATACACTTGGCCAAAACAAAACGGCACTGTTGGTTGGCCTGGGTAATGTCGGCAAAGAATACGATGGCACCCGCCATAATGTTGGTTTTGCGTGCCTCGACACATTCGTTAAGAAAAACGAAGACATGAGCGCCTGGGTCGACAAAAAAGATTTGAAATGCCACATGTCGACCGGTCGCGTTGGCGACACCCGCGTGATCGCCATCAAGCCTACGACCCTTATGAACCTCAGCGGCGAAGCCGTGCAGCTTGTAGCTAATTTTTATAAAATTGCACCGTCGCAGACACTGATTATCCACGACGAGCTGGATATCGACTTTGGCTTGATCCGTACCCGCATGGGCGGCTCCGCAGCGGGCCATAACGGCGTCAAATCGGTTATCCAGCACTTCGGCGAAGACAATGGCCGGGTGCGGATCGGCATTGGCCCCAAAACACCTGTGCAAATGGACAGCGCCGACTTTGTATTGGCACCATTTAGCAAAAAGGAGCAGGGGCAACTACCAAACCTCTACCAAGAGATGAATGCGCTCCTCACCGAATACCTTTTTGGCGGCCAACTACCCACCGACACCCGCACGTTTATCGTCTAGTTATTTTATTGCTACAATACGAGCGAGTGAGTCGACGCGCTGGCGACCCCCATGCTCAAAAACCCTAGATGGATCTTCCTGGTACGTCACAATCTGCCAGTCTGCATCTTGATAATTATTAAGCAACTCTTGCGGCCGGAAGCAGTGTCTGCCGTTTTGCTCGTTCGCCTCTCTCGGGCTGACAACATACCCACTTACAACATGAACACCACCAGGCTTAGTGAGCCCCCTCAGTTCAGCAAGCGAAGCGTATGATTGTTGTTTGGTCATCATGTGGAATACCTCGTTTGCCATAACTACATCAAATACTGCAGCTAGTCCTAGCCGTCGTATATCGCCAACAACAAAGTTACAATCCCCCTCGACACTCATACTGCGCACCAGTTGAGCCCCCGCTAAAGCTTCGCTTTTTTCGCTAGTGAGAGCAACTACCCGATGACCTAGCTGGGCCATGTATACACTATTGCGCCCGGTACATGCTCCTGCATCAAGAATTGTCAGTGACTCATGTTGCAGAATCCCTGCAGCTTCGCGTACAAATGGGCTTGGCGGAAAAGATAGTGGAAGCTCAACACTCATCATTAACTTCTTGCAAACGGCTGACCGTAAAGATACTCCGTCAGTTGACCTTCGATACCGGTGAGCGCAATGTGTTCATAGGTAGCACCACCGATGACGCTTTCTGAATCATATCCTTCAGCCAATGCTTTTTCTTTTGCTATCGACTCACGCCGTAAAATATCTGGCTTCAATTCATCTACCTTTTTGAGCATTTTTGCAGCATCCAAAAAGGGCGCGCTGTCGGGAAAACCAAGATTCTTATCGCGTTCATTAAAAATAAATTTTTGATTTGCTACATCAGGTTTCATAGTGACTACATTTTACGCTTTTTACTAAAAGGAACCTACAGAGGGGGTGGGCACCGCTGTAGGCTCCTTTCAGCAGGCAATCCGGAGATTGCCCGCGTACCACCCTTCAACCCACCCCAACGAAGCATCATGTGTCATATGTTAAGAGGACGCTGTGCCAACCCTAAGGGAAACCATTTAGGCTCGTTTTGAATTGGGGATCCCGGGGTAAAACGAGTTCTACCGGGAGATCAGTTAAAGGGGTTAGTTTGTTTTAGAGCGTGGTGCAAGACCGAGGTCTTGCGTCGCTTAAGAGATAAGTGGAGGGTAACAACTTTTTCACTATGGCTCGCTCTAAAACAATCTAACAATTTGTTAGAATGGGGGTATAAGGTACATAAAATCCGCTTACGGGACTTACGAGTTGCAATTTTAGCAAAAAAGTGTGCTTGTGTCAATACTTTATAATGTTTTCTATGGATAGCAAGAGGCTTACGCTTACCGACAAATCATATCCGGAGATTCTTCGGGCTATTAGTGATCCGCCAAAGGAATTGTTTGTGTTGGGTCCGCTCGAGGAGTTGATGGCAAAACCCCGACTAGCAGTAGTGGGCAGTCGCAAGGTCACATCGTATGGTCGCGATATCACCACCCAGTTAGCTGGCGCTGCTGCCAAGCACGGCGTGGTGATCGTGAGTGGACTAGCACTTGGCATCGATAGCCTGGCACACCAGGCTGCGCTTGATAATGGCGGACTTACCGTAGCGGTACTGCCTGGGCCAGTCGATACCATCTATCCACGTTCGCACCACCAACTGGCTCAGCGAATCTTACAGAGCGGGGGAGCGCTCATCAGCGAATATCCTACTGGTGTATCAGTACGCAAATATCACTTTATAGCTCGCAATCGCCTTATTGCTGGCATCAGCGACGCCACCCTCGTCACCGAGGCAGTACTAAAGAGCGGGAGTTTGCATACTGTGCGCTTCGCACTCGAGCAGGGCAGAGAGGTCATGGCAGTACCCGGCAACATAACCAGCCCCATGTCCGAGGGCACCAATAACCTCATTAAACATGGCGCAATACCGATTACGAAAACCAGCGATATTTTATTTGCGCTGGGCATCGACACAACCTCGCACACCCTGGCTAGACAGGGGAGTAATGATGCCGAGACAGCTGTCCTGGCACTTCTCGCAGGGGGCCGGCAAGACGGCGAAACATTGCAACTCTCGAGTGGGCTCGACATCGCACTGTTTAATCAGACCCTCACAATGCTCGAAATAACAGGGAAAGTTCGTAGCCTGGGTGCTAACACGTGGATACTCGCCTAAGCTATTGAAAATATTGCCGAAAGTGGTATTGTAGCACTAGACTCCGTCGAGTCTTTTTTAATTGACTCCGGCGTCGACCTTTGACAAGTAGACAATTGATATTTCAAGATGAGATCCGATTTCACTACACGTGAGACGGGATCTCATCTTGAGAAAGAAAACACCTACCAAGGAGTCGTCATGACTGATGGAATTGTACGCAACGAGGTAGTCACCACCACAGTCGCACTGTTCAACGACCACCTCGACGTGTGGTCGCAGGTACCGGTGGACACACGGGATCCCGAGCCAGCTATCAAGGCCGCACCAGAGGGCGCACGCACGCTGGTGTTCTACGACCACCACGCGATCGTGACTGTCGCCAACGGCATCACCTGTTTGCAGAGCCTCGGGCTCTCCAACCCCAGCCAGATGTTCATCGTCCACTGAGACATTTCGACATCGCAAGCCAAGGGAAGCAAAATGGTTATTTTCATCGGTATGGTGGGGCTCGCAGCTTTGCTGCCAGTCATTACCTTGTGCGACGTAAGGTTACGTTACCCACTTCTGTGGCTCATTGCCATGCCGCTGGGGTATGCAATCATCGCACGCACTACCGCAAGCACCACCGAGTGGGTTAAACCACTTGTAGTGCAATTCATCTACCCGTTACTGATTGGGTATATCTGTAGTGAGCTGATCGTTCAGCGACGCTCGCACAAGCAGCCTTCACCATCTGAAAGGAGGTAAACATCGATGTTCGTTGCAATCTTGCAGTGGGCCTGCATGGTGGTCTTTCTGATGGTACTCGTTGAGGACCTGAGGAAACGACGCTCCGCGGCTATCAAATTCAGCATCGCCACGTTTGTGCTGGTACTGATTTTGTTGGTGGTGGACTGCATCCATCACAACCTGGCACGCTGGCTAATCGACAGCTTTGTCCTGGTCGCTCTTGCGGTCTACACGCGTGAGCTGCTCGTTCAGCGACGCTCGCGCAACCAATCACTCTCCACCGAAGGAGAATGAAGGCGGTGTACGCACCCGGTGGCGCCCATAGCACTCGATGCTCGCAACAGCATCGCACGTTATGGGCGCACCGTGCGCTTTCTTTTCTTATCTTGTCTGCTTGTCATATTCACCCTCTACGAATAGTGTTCGTACTGACGAGTCCGGCCTCTTGGCTAATAGGACGAAAGGGTGCCT
>JBDSPW010000024.1:0-28892 GCA_039930145.1 Saccharimonadales bacterium (SeqCode)
TTTGCCATGTTTGGATTCAAGCCACGCGTGCATGTCTTCGGTTGGGACAGCGCCGACCCCGCAAGTTACGACCAGCGGATTGCCGATCTCAACCAAACCGTAAGCGCGCTGGATGGCGAAATCTATCTTCTGGGTGTGAGCGCCGGCGGAAGCGCTGCCGTTAACAGCTTTGCCATGCTTCCCGAAAAAGTTACAAAGACCGTCACCCTCTGCTCACCACTCAAGGCATTTTCAACCCAGGTTAATCCCCTTCTGGCTGTGTCGATAGGTCATACCGAAGATTTTCTGGCTACAATGAGCGAAGACCGAAAAAAACGTTTGCTCTCGGTTCATGCTATCTTCGACCCTGTTGTACCGACTCGTTTGAGTAAACCGGCGGGAGTCAAAAGCCTCACGTTGCCATCTATTTTGCATCCCGTGACAATTTATCTGGGCCTCACGCTATTCTCCGGCCCGATTGCCCGTTTCTTTAAACAGAGATAGACTTGCTATAATATGCCCACGGTGCGCCCTGGTAGCTCAGCTGGATAGAGCAGAGGACTTCTAAGCCTAAGGTCGGTGGTTCAAGTCCACCCCGGGGCACCATATACTGTCTGCTAGTTGTTATCTTTAATTATTTGAACGTATCACAGGCCTCGAGCGTTCCCTTGTCGAGGCCAATATTGAACCACTGCACCCGTTGCGCTGCCGAGCCGTGCGTCCAAGTTTCTGGCGTCACCCGTCCCTGCGTTTTGGTTTGAATTCTGTCATCACCCACCGCGGCTGCGGCGCTTAATGCCTCCTGCACTTCATTTGGTTCGAACACACCCTGTTCGTTCACATCATGAGCCCACACACCGGCAAAGCAATCAGCTTGCAGCTCGAGTTTCACCGACAGGGCATTCGCATCGGTCGAACCATTTTGTTCGGCAGCCGATACCTGCTCGGAGGTACCCAGTTGGTTTTGCACATTATGGCCTACCTCGTGCGCGATCACATAGGCCTGCGCCACATCGCCATTACTGCCGCCCAGTTGATTCTTAAGAGCATCAAAGAAGGTCTCGTCGAGATAGACTGTTTTGTCAGTCGGACAGTAGTGTGGACCGACGGACGCAGTCGCTCCCCCACAAGCAGATTGTGTGGCACCCCTGAATAACACCAGTCGCGGTTCATTATACGTCTTGCCGAGTGCCGTAAAACGTGTTTTCCAGGTTTGATTGGTGGAACCGACGACCTTTGATGCAAATTGGGCATAGCCGTCGTTTAACCCTTGGCCGGCACCATCAGTGGCAAGTTGGCTAGAACCCGTTTGACTCGCCTGATTAAGTACATCCTGTAGAATAGACGTTCCCGATTGGCCGCTGAGCAGCCCGATAACCACCACGATAGCTATCGAGGTCAGCCCGCCCCCGAGCGCAAGGCCGGGTCCTACAGCACGTCGATCCTCGACATTGCCACCGCCGCTTATCTTATCCCACATCGCCATGATATCGCCTCCGTTTTAGCTACCAGTACAATACGACAGCTTGGCTGTAATTCTGTGCTAGATTTCTTACATCGCTAAACTAATGAATTGGTCTAGAAATTACTGACGCAATACAGTGGTGAAGATTCCAGTGAGTCCCACACTACATATAGTTGTACATTGAAATCGTTGCCGGCTACACCGTTCGTGATGGGATTCCCGACAGGTTCTTGATCTCGAGACGGAGCCACGTTACACCAGTGTCCCGTTTGGATAGAGATCTCATCGGGCTCTCCCAGATACGAGTGCTCCGATGAAGGGGCCTCGTGAAAACAAACGTCATACAGATATCCATGCACAAACATGCAATCTTTAGCTGCATCGAATGTGCACGCCGGAGATGGTCCCGTATATTTGGTGAGGTATTTTGTCATAAATAAACATTTTTCGGCATCCGTAGCTGGGTAGGTGAGCTGCGTATCACCCTTATAGGTATCGAGTTGGGTTGAAATAAAGTTCACAAACTGTTTTCGACTATGATTCCGCTCAATCCGCTTGGCATTAGGTATGGCAAGTAGAATTATGGCCAAAATCAGACCTGCGATGGCCAAAACAATCATGATTTCGATGACCGTAAAGCCAGAAGAACGCCCAGGTTTGTTTATTGATTGCATTATGTATACTGCTTATCCTTAAAATCAGTGTACGCTTTGATTACTACGTCCACAAGCGAGGGGCGACCAGTATGATTGCGGCCGACTGATGAATGGTGAGATATAACACATTGCGAGGCGACGAGTTGTTAATGATTATCGATGCAGAACATACGCGCCCGTTCGAGCGACAGCCATACCGTCCCAAAACGAAAATCCAGCTCATTGCCGTTTGAATAAATGGGATCTCCCCCATTGTTCGTTACGCCAATTGCATAATTACACCAGTGCGCTGCTTGTATAGAAATTTCGTCCTCATTCGTACTCAGATATTCATGAGGAGACGAGTTGCTTGTATGGAAACAAAAAGAATATTCGGTACCCTGCACGAATACTCCATCGGTGCACCCACCATCAACACAGGCGGCAGTTGGGCTCACATATTGAGTAAGGTATTGCTTGATAAACTGGCAACGCTGACTATTATCAGGAAAAGAAAGCGAGTTATTCATTTTGTATTCGTTAAGCTGAGTGAGCACGATGCTGGCAGCCTCTTTACGGCCGGTGTCACGAGCCGACTTCTGTAGTGCTGGCACGGCGAGGAAAACAACCAGCATGATGAGCCCTGCGATGGCCAAAACAATCATGATTTCGATAATAGTAAACCCCCGGGCGTCAGTTTTTTTGACAGTCTTAGAGTGAGAGAGTCGCCTGGTCAATTGGAAACGGTGGTTTACCATTCTTAAACTATACCCTTTTACGCTCATGGTTACTTTTGAGAATACTCCCTCCTCACCTATGAGCACAAGTAATCGCTCCTTTATTAGTGTTGAATTATTGCGTCATTTACCTTATATCTACGATATAGCCTGCGATACTCAATAAAGCAAAGAGTGCTTTGCTTTATTTCCGTCTCTCAGCTATAATCACCCCTGTTGTACTAATTTTGTAAACCAACGAAGTGTTTGCAAAATTAAGAGGAAGCACGGCGTCAAGCTAGCGAGCCGAAGAGCATGAAACTTGTTTTCTGCTCATCGGCCGGCTAGCTTCTCTAGCCAGTGCCGACGAGGCGGATGTAGCTCAGTTGGTTAGAGCGCCGGGTTGTGGCTCCGGAGGTCGTGGGTTCAATCCCCATCATTCGCCCCAAATAAAATAGGTCAGCAGGTCTGGCCTTTTTTATTTGGATCCTTGGCCCCGCCATACTCAGTCGGTGGTATACTGGACACCATGGCTAAACAACTTCTCAAATCATTTTCGTTTATTATTACTGCGCTGGCGCTCCTAACTTTTAGTAGCGGAGTGGCATTTGCGGCCAAACCAGCCGCGAGTGCACCTGCACCGCCTACCGGCAATGATATTTCCTGGCCCCAGTGTAATAAAACCCTGCCAAAAGGCCAGGCGTTTGGCGTAGTTGGCGTCAATGGTGGACTTGCGAATAACACCAACCCTTGTCTTGCCACTCAGCTTGCTTGGGCCAACCAATCAAAAGGCGGTACCGGTCAACCACTTGTCTCTCTGTACGTTAACACGGCAAACCCTGGACTCACGGGTTCATGGTGGCCATCATCCAACGATTACGCTGGTACTACCATTGTTAGCCCTTACGGTACCTGCGATGGCACTGATACTGCTGCCTGCGCCTATATATACGGCTACGCCAAAGCCTACGACGACGCGACTATCCGTGGCGTCAGTAACCCTGCCAGCTACCTGTGGTGGCTCGATGTCGAGACGATCAATAGCTGGGAAGCCAATACTGCAGCAAATGCTGCCGACCTAGAAGGAATGACGGCTTACTTTCAGAGCATTGGCGCGCGCGTAGGTTTGTATTCTACGAGCTACCAATGGGGGAAGATAGTCGGCAAAGTTTCATCTGATAGCAACCTCAACAACTTGCAGAGCTGGATTCCTGGCGCCCGTTCGGCAGCAAGCGCAAAGACGAATTGTTCGCTCGCGCCACTAACGGCAGGGAGCCCGGTAACACTTACGCAGTATGTCTCGAGTAATCTCGACTACGACGTTTCGTGCACCTAATTTATACATATTACTTGATGTGTTAAGTATTATTTGACCGCTGATCTTCTTTGGTCGTTTGCTATACTATAGGCTGGATTAAAAGGAGTTATATGCGCGTATTCAGACCTTATTGGCGATTTCTAAAACACTACTGGCAGTTCAGCCTCGCCTTACTCAGCCTCGTCATCGGCCTCATTCTCCAACTTTCGCATCTGGCGACAGCCGCACACTGGCTATTAGGTGGCGCTTCTTTGCTACTGGCTTTGCCATTGCTCTACGGAATGTGGGATGACCTACGCAGTGGCAAATACGGGATCGACATCTTGGCGGCCACGGCCATTATCACCGCTGTGCTGCTGCACGAATACTGGGCAGCTATCATTGTCGTATTGATGCTCACGGGAGGCGAAGCACTCGAGGATTACGCCGAACGTCGTGCCCAATCAGAACTTTCGGCGCTCCTTAAGCGAGCTCCGCAATTGGCGCACGTTGTCCAAAACAGAAAAACTATCGACGTAAAGGTTACCTCGGTGCATGTGGGCGATAAACTCGAAATTCGGCCGGGTGAAGTCGTGCCTGTCGATGCCGAGATCCTTGAAGGTAACGCTACCCTCGATGAATCCAGTCTCACGGGAGAAAGCCTGCCTCAGTTCAAACAAGCCGGCGATCAAGTCTTGAGTGGCTCGATTAATCAGGATGGTGTGCTCATTGTGCGCGCCCTGCATAGTGCTGCCGACAGCCAGTACCAACAGATCATCAAGCTGGTGCGGGCGGCTGCAGGCAGCCAAGCTCCTTTCGTACGACTTGCCGACCGTTACAGCATTCCTTTCACCGTCGCCGCTTTTGCAATTGCCGGCGCCGTTTGGGTGATTTCCGGCGACGCAATTCGTTTTCTAGAAGTAATCATCGTAGCGACCCCTTGTCCGCTATTGCTGGCCGCACCCATTGCTCTAATTTCCGGTATGAGCCGGGCCAGTAAATACGGGATTATTGTTAAGACCGGCTCAGCACTGGAGCGTCTTGCCGAAGCCGAAACTATCGCGTTCGATAAGACGGGTACGCTAACCGTTGGTAAGCCGGTCGTCGATACCGTGACAACTTTTAAGTCATTCACCAAAAATGATGTGCTCGGTTACGCCGCAAGTCTCGAACAAAGCTCGAACCATGTGCTCAGCCAAGCAATCATCGAAGCTGCCACAAAACGCAAAGTGAGTTTCGCAAAAGCGAAACATGTCAGCGAGTCAGCCGGACATGGTCTGAAAGCCAGCGTTAAAAACAAGCACATCCTGGTGGGTCATTACGGTTATATGCAAGCAAACAATGTTGAGATGCCGGCCGCCTTTAAACAGTCATCCGTCAAACAAACGGCGGCATTTATAGCTATCGACAATGTGCTAGCGGGTGTAATTACATTCGTAGACGAACCACGACCAGAAACAAAGAAGACCCTAAATTATTTGCAAAATATGGGCCTTGGCGAAACATTTATGCTGACCGGCGACAACGAATCTGCCGCCAAAACTATTGCTAAGAAATTAGGTATCACCTACTTCATCGCTGGAGCACTCCCGGGTGATAAACTGCGTGCCATCGAAAAAATCGAAAATCGTCCGGTGGTGTTTGTGGGCGATGGAGTCAACGATGCTCCTGTCCTCACGGCTGCTGATGTGGGCATTGCGCTTGGTGCTCGCGGTAGCACGGCGGCGAGCGAATCAGCGGATATTGTCATATTGCAGGATGATCTGACGCATGTCGCTCGGGCCATTTCCATTGCTCGTCGCACCTTTAGTATCGCGAAGCAAAGCATATTGGTCGGTATCGGCCTTAGTCTTGTGCTGATGCTCATCTTTGCGACCGGTAAGTTTCCCCCAGTCCTGGGTGCCTTGCTTCAGGAAGTTGTTGATGTAGTGGTGATCTTCAACGCGCTGCGGGCACACAGCGTCAAAGACACACTAGCTTAGCGTTTCGAGAATAACGGCAATCACGACCGGCACGAGTAAATTATCAAAGCCGCGCCAACCGGCATTCTCAAGCGCAGTCGCCGCCAGCGCTAATCCTGCAATAAATATTACCGGGATATCTGCTCCACTCACCAGAACATACCAGGTCAGCACCACGAGTGACACGATCAAAAATGCGAGACTTCCGACCCGACTTTTATACTGTCCAAAGATTCGGTAGCCGTTAGTTTTGCCATACTTCGCGCCCACTACTGCCGCCGCACCATCGGCAAGACTCATGTGTAGTATGGCGGCGGCGTAGATGTATGGATCGGTGGTAAGCAAGCTTATGAAACCGACGGATAGTGCGAATAACACTTCGCCCCAGGTTGGTCGTTCCACACTATGGATACTCTTAAATATTTTGAGCCAGAGCGAAAGCGCAATAACAAGTACGAATGCCAGACTAAGCAACCGTATCTCTGTCCAATCCAAAAAAAAGGGCCAGAAGGCCACAAACGTTCCGACCGATACATGCACGAGTTTGCGCGCATATTCCTTTTTAACATGTCCGTAGCGCCACAGAATCTCGGTACTGGCGAGCATAAGAAAAGTGAGTACGACTACAACTAGTATATCCATCTCTTGCATTATACCCATTACATACTTGGTAAGCATAAGTGACATCAGTCACAATTGACAACATAGTCATTCGGTATAATGAACACAAGTTTAGAAACACACAATATGCAGGCCCTTACAGATATCAGACATTTTTGCTTTAAATATAGCGGTTGGCTGCTTATCTGGTTATTCTGCACAATCCCCGCTGTTGGCTGGGTACTAAGCAGTCAACTCATCTGGGAGCTGGGGCAATGGACAGCCGTGGTCTCAAACATCGGTAAACTCTTCGGTATCGTGGGCTTCATGTTGTTTGCAATCAACTTTGTGCTGAGCGTCCGCCGAAGATGGCTCGAAAAGCTTTTCGACGGTATGAACCGCGTATACATCGCACATCATCTGACAGGTGGTATAGCGGTCATTTTACTCTGTTTTCACCCTGTATTTATGGCGATTAATTACATCAACTTTGCTATGCTCTCATCATTGCGTATTGCGGCAAATTTCTTGCTGCCTCGAAGCATCCCATTTGATGGAAGTTACGCCGACGTCTCACAAGCGGTAGCGCTCAACAGCGGCATTGTAGCCCTAGTACTGTTAGTCGGCCTGCTAATTCTCACCTTTTACGTGAAGCTCCCCTATAACGTCTGGCTGTTTAGTCATCGCTTCTTGGGACTTGCCTTTCTTTTTGCGGCACTACATGTACTATTTTATGATTCGACACTTCGCACTACGCATTGGCTTTTGGCCTATACGATTCTCTGGACAGTTGCGGCACTGTTCGCATTCATGTATCACAGCGTCTTTGGAGATATTTGGATCAGGCGCGAACCATACCAGGTAAATGATGTCTCACTCTCTGGTGATGTCGTAAACATAAGCCTCGCTCCGCTTCGTAAGCGCATCGCGTTTGAGCCAGGACAGTTTGTCTTTATTCGTTTCCTCTGGGATGAAGACCGTGATCATATTCCTCACGAGATGCATCCGTTTTCTATTGCTTCTGCTCCTACGGACAATGCATTGCAAATACACGTGAAAGCATTGGGAGATTTCACGAGCACACTCAAGCACCTTACTACTGGCACGCTTGCCGAAGTAGAGGGAGCATTTGGTGGTTTCGTCGGCTCGCGCTACGGTAATCGTGAGCAGGTCTGGATTGCCGGTGGCATCGGTATCACTCCCTATCTTTCAATGGCTCACAGTTTCAATGAGTACAGTCCCCGCACCACATTAATCTACAGCGTTAAAACACGGGGAGAACTGCTCGACGCGAAATTTTTGAGCGAGCATCTGCCCACAACCAACCCTCAATTTTCATTTGTGCCTTTTGTGGCCGATGAACAAGGTGGGTTTCTGAACATGGCGTTCGTCTCTCAAGCTACAAATGGTGTTGAGAACAAAGAGATATTTTTGTGTGGGCCACCGGCAATGATGAAGTCACTGCGAACGCAGCTCAAAGGTTTAAACGTTCCCGGTAAGCATATTCACGACGAGATTTTTGCAATATCATGAATTTAAAACGATTAGTCACCCTCGGTCTTATTACCTCATGGACGGCCATTATAGGCATTGTCTTAGCGGGTGGGTTAGTGCAACGACCTACAACGGCACCATTCTTGCCGATAGACGACAAAACCTCGCAGGTGGTCGACACCAACACGGCCGTGACCACTCCAGATAGTACCAATACGCCACCAGTCACATCCTCCAGCACACCCACATCAAGCTCATCATCCGCATCATCTACATCCACGCCACCAGTCACATCCTCCAGCACCCCTTCTCCCGTCTCAACGCCACTGAAACCATCCCAGCCCGCTACAAGTATCAGTAGCTTTTCGGCTAGTCCGGCCTCGATACCCTACAATACAGCTTCGACGCTTTCTTGGAGTTCGGCGAATGCCAGCACATGCAGTATTACCCCAAGCATTGGCGCAATAGCGACAAGCGGCAGCAAAAGCACAGGTAACCTTGCGTCATCCACCGCTTTTACCCTATCGTGTTCAGGCAATGGGAGTGTAATGAGTCAAGCAACTGTTACGGTTGGTGCGCCCCCTGCCGGCTGCGGCCAAGCCGGTGGTACCTGTTCAGCCGCCCAAGTAGCAACCCATAACTCCGCCAATAACTGTTGGGCGATATACGGGGGCTACTACTATATCGTTACTTCATTCGTCCCGCAGCATTCAGGCGGAAGCGGGGTCTTCAATAGTACTACCTGTGGCCATGACATTACCGCATATCTAAACGGCAGTAGCAGCACCGCCGGCCAAAGCCATACTCACTCAAGCAGTGCCTACACAATACTGAACAGCTACCGAGTGGGACCGGTCGTATGAGGAAACAGATACAGAAGAAGCAATCTGTCCGCCCAAAAAGATTGGCAAGACGCTACCCTCACTATGCGCTTGTTGGCTTGCTTCTAGTTAGCATTGCGCTGCTGGGATACACGATGCTTTGGTATTCACAGGTATACCGAAATGCACATCTGCTGTCGCTCAAAATTGTGCACGCTAGCTCTACCGATAAGGGGGTAGCCGTATTCCAGCCAGATCCAGGCACTCGTTATGTTATCCTCGATGTTTCGATCATACACCGCTTATCTAGTTCGACATGGCTCACACCTATCACTGATTCATATATTAAAGATACTCGAGGGCATGTATACACTATGGCACCGTACGCATTAAGTAACCCTTTCGACGCGCGACCGTATCCGCGCGAAACGCCAGCAGCTGGAGAGCTTAGTTACCTCGTGCCTCAGAGCAACAGTACGTTACGGTGGTGCTATACGCTCGATAAGCTGCCGACAAAATGTATACCAATCAAGTTCAACTAACCGGGCACTAAAAAATAAACTATTCGGGGCGAACAGATTCGAACTGCTAGCCTTAACGACCGAAGCTGTGCGCTATAGCTATGATTAATATGTAAGGCTCTGGTTCGTTTGGGTTATCTTTACTTGCCTAGGCCAGCCACCAAATTGATTGTCGATGCCAGAATAACTGTACCGAACATGTACGAGATAAGTGCTTGTCGTAGTATGGTATGACGAATTTGTTTGCTCGATATCTCCGTATCGGAGACTTGGAAGGTCATACCCACCGTAAATGCCAGGTAAGCAAAGTCTTTGTACATCGGCGCGTCCTTCTCGTTAAAATCCACACCGCCTTGGGATTTTCCATAGTACAGCTCGGCGTAGCGAAGGGTAAAAAGAGTATGAACTACAGACCAGGACACAACGACACTCACAAATCCGAGTGCCACCTGTAGCAACTGAAGTGCACCCTGGCTATTACCCGACTGGATAAGTATCAGCCCGACCGCAATCAGGCTTACGACACTAGCGACCAGTACGACTAGGTCAGATGCCGCCCGTGATGGGTCTTCGCGGACCGCATGGCTCTTTGTGTCTGCCTGGCTCATGGGCCAAACAGTGATCCAGGTCCACACCAAATAAATTATGGCGGCGACATCCCAGCCTAAAAGCGGAGCTGAATGGAGCGCTCCAAGTTTGCCTGCTGCAATTCCCGTTAGGGTGCCGGCTAATAGGGCAACAAAGATTTTTAATTTTGCTGAGGATGTTTTTTTACCAGGTGCATATTTGACGGCCATATCTTCCCTTGTGGTTATTGATTAGAGCATACACCTAAAGTGGGGCAATAAAAAAGCCTAGATGTAACTAGGCATTTTTAATTGGTCGGGGAGACAGGATGCGCTGCGCTTGCACGGAATTCGCTTATCGGAGCAAGCTCCTGCACGCTCACTCCTGTACGAACGTGCGACCTACGCCAGCCGTGCTGGCTGGTCGCAGAACCTGATACAGTACTCAGCCAAATAAAATGACCTAGACAAGCTAGGTCATTTTATTTGGTCGGGGAGACAGGATTCGAACCTGCGACCCCGCGGTCCCAAACCGCGTGCGCTACCAGACTGCGCCACTCCCCGTAGCTGTAATACGCCATGCGTACACAACAGGGGTGATTATACTGCAAAAACACACTGAGCGCCAGACCTTATAGATACTTTTGAATATGGGCAGTTTTTTGAGCCAAGCCAGCATCGTTTGTTGTCACTAACAGTGCATTGAACTGTTTGAGACCATTCGCGGCCAAGACGTTTTTAGTCTGTAAGCCATCGCGCCAGCGAGGAATAATACTTTCGTATGTGACACCAAGGCTCGAGTCGAGTGCACCACACATCCCAACATCTGTCATATGTGCCGTACCAGCCGGTAATACTCGGGCATCGGCAGTGGGCACATGCCAGTGGTCACCAACAACTGCCGTGACACGCCCATCGAGGTAGTGGCCAATCACCACTTTCTCGCTGCTAAAGTCACCGTGGAAATTAACAATAGTTGCCACTCGCTCCACCTCTTTTTGTGATTCTAAAATAGTATCGATGGTCTGCAGTGGATTGTCGATAGGCTTATCGGCATCTCGCCCGACAATATGACCCAGCAAACTAATGATCAGTACTTTTTTATCACCATCACCGACATACTTGTAGCCGGGACCTGGGCAATCATGCATATTTGCCGGACCCGTTACTGGCACGGCAGGGTCGGATAAAAGCGAAAAAATTTCGCGATCGGCAATCGTGTGATTACCACCGGTAAAGCCATCGACTCCGAGTGAGCGTAGCATCTGGTAGTCCACCGCGTTCATGCCCTTGCCGCTGCTGACGTTCTCGGCCTGTGCAATCACAACGTCCACCGCATGTTCTTTACGAACCGCAGGCAAGGCTTCGCGAATAGTGCGAATACCATACTCGCCCATAACATCACCAACGTACAGAATGTTCATACGCCTATTGTAACGAATGGGGACTCAAACCCCCACTAAATCTACTTGAAGAGCGCAGAAGATACTTCAGGATTAGAGCGCACGATGCATTCATCAACAAACGGTTTCGTAGCGTCGAGAAACGTATCGACAACTTTCTCATCAGAGAGTAATTCAATCGCCATTATTCTATTGCCGAGCCACTGGTTATATTTCACCCCGGATCTTCGAGTAAAGACCGATAGATCATCTTCATGTTCCTGGGTGAAATGAGCGGGAGTCTGCGCATCATATACTACTCGCTCATTTTTATTTTCACGGAGCTCATTCTTTACTAACAAATTCTGGTCGTTAGCAATATCAAAAATGAAGTGCTGCACAAAAGGTCCGCGCCTTATAACGGCTTCGCGTAATTGACGACCCAAAAAAGGTGCTGCTAAGTCCTCGGGGTAATCACCAATGACTAATTCGCTAAAAGCTCCGAATGTTCCGGTGCGGAAAAAATGCTCGCCACGCACTGCTTGCAGCGCTTCAAATCGGTCATATACTCTAAATTCTCCCTCGAGAAAATCAGCATCACGTAACGATTGAAACACGACATCGACATAACTGTCACTTAACACTTGTTGATTATTGGGGTTTTGGTTTGTCATGACTGTATACCTAAGCTCAATATAGTCCTCTTGCTAGCCAAGTCAAGTATTTTATTGTCTAAATAAACTATTTGGCGAATTCGATGACGCGCGTTTCGTGGATAACATTCACCTTATGGTACCAGGGTACTGCATGCTCGATTCGATTATAGTGGCTCTTTATTGGTCAAACGTTACTGCGCCGAACATCGAAAGTCTCTGCTTCAAGCAAGCAATGTTCTGCCGGGAATCTTTTATTGTTTCGTAATCCATTATTCCAATCGATGACGGAACAGCAATCGTATGCTCCGTGCCGCATACAAGCCTACCCCCCTTATCGTTACGCCAAAACATGTACGGTGCATCCTCCGGCAGACGATAATCACCCACTTCTACCACTGCTGCGGCTTTTGTAATCATAGATCGCTCACAATCGACAAAATAATTCTCCAGCGTAATAGTACTCGTACTATCTTGAGAGAATACATCATGTTGGACATCAGCAAAGACAACAAGCATACACTGCTCGGCAACATAATTTTTTGATTTTGTTAGACCAGAAACTCCAAGACGAAAGTAGCCGTCTCGCTTGGGTAGCGTATGCGATGAACACTCCCCGAGAAAGAGGCCCACTCGGCCCAGTCCTTCGACAAGTGTCTTTAGCTCTGAATCGTGATCGTCTAATTCTGCTCTGAGTAAAGAATCGAATGGGTTCGCATCTTCTGCAAACTCATTCCTAAACTCCGGCGGCAAATCCAGTTCACTCTCCCATGCCATTATATCTGGTACATATTTGGGCGGTTGGAATTCTTGCTCTGCCATAGAGGAATGTCCTTATACGGCTAAATATATGCCGGTTCGACAATAAGTCAAGTGGTAACTATTTGGCGAATTCTATGGCGCGCGTTTCGCGGATGACATTCACCTTGATGGTGCCGGGGTACTGCATGCTCGATTCGATCTTTGTAGCGATATCGCGGGCTAGTTTGATAGCACTCAGGTCATCGATTGCTTGTGGTTTTACAAAGACACGGACTTCGCGGCCAGCGCTAATGGCATACGATTTCTCAATACCCGGGAAGCCGTTAGCGACATTTTCAAGGTCTTTCATACGTTCCGAGAAGTTCTCGGCACTTATGTTGCGCGCACCAGGGCGGGCGGCGCTAATAGCGTCAACAACCCGGACGATAATCGCTTCAGTAGTCGTCGCTTCAACGTCATCGTGGTGCTGTTCGGCAGCCAACGCAACTTCTTCGGGAGCACCATATTTGCGGAGCATTTCCCCACTAATGTGGTGGTGCTTACCTTCCATCTTGTGCGTCAGAGCTTTGCCGAGGTCGTGGACGAGGGCGGCATATTTCGTAGTTTTGACATTAGCGCCAACTTCTTCGGCGATAATACCGGCAATGTGCGCCATCTCGGTAGAATGCTTGAGAACGTTCTGCCCGTAGCTCGTGCGGTATTTCAGCTCACCCAATAGGTGCAAAATTTCGCGCGGGATGCCGATAACACCAACTTCGCGGGCGGCATCTTCACCGGCACGAATGACATCTTTTTCGACGTTCTTCTGGGCCTTTTCGACCACTTCTTCGATACGGCCCGGGTGAATACGACCATCTTTCATAAGGAGCTCTAGTGTTTGGCGTGCAATTTCGCGGCGCACTGGATCAAACGAGCTCAGCACGACGTAACCTGGGGTATCGTCAACCATAATATCGACACCAGTAGCACGTTGTAAGGCCTGAATATTGCGACCTTCTTTGCCGATGATGCGGCCCTTCATTTCTTCGTCGTCGAGCTTAACGGCACTGACGGTTCGTTCGGCAGTTACTTCGCTAGCCATACGCTCCATAGCACCCACTAAAATTGCGCCGGCCTTCTCTTCGGCTAGGTCACGAGCTTCGTTCTGTAGTTTTGCTACGAGCCCCGTAAGATCATTACGGATGTCGCGTTCAGTCATCTGCATCAGTTTTTCGGCGGCTTCTGTTTTGCTGAGTTTGGCGACCTTTTCGAGTTTTTCTTGCTGTCGGCCACGTATTTCGCGGATTTCATCCTTGAGCTTTTCGACTTCGTCTTCGCCCTTGCGGAGATTTTCATTACGCTTGTCGAGTTCGTCGAGTTTACGGTCGAGTGTTTCTTCACGCTTAACAAGCCGCTGCTCGATTTCTTTCAACTCACGACGGCGGGATTGCTCCTCGCGGCGTGCTTCTTCGGCGACTTTAAGCGCTTCTTCACGGGCTTCAGCGAGTTGTTTGTCGGCTTCTTTTTTAGCCTTGGCGAGTTCCTTTTCGGCTTTATCTTCCGCCGTTCCAACGCGCCGCTTGGTAATAACTGTATTCGCACCAAATCCAAGTCCTAGGCCCACAAGTGTGAGCACTATCGTCAATGGAATCATGTTGTTCCTTTCTCTCTGCAGAATCCGCGCCTCAGGGCAATCGCTATCACTTCACTAGCCAGCAGGGGGATCTGAATATCGTAAATTAGTTAGTCGTTTGGGTGTAACCAGGACATTACAGTAGTTAAGCAATGTCACTATCCCAAACTATACGCCGTTTGACTCGAGGAGGTCAATGTTTTGGAGCAGTGATATGCACTGGCGCGCCGTATTCGGGCACAACCAACTTCTCGGCATTGCCAGCTAGTAGCGCAATGATCCCCGTTTTGAGCCATTGCTGCCCCGTGGTACCCGTAAGTGGCACGTCGAGCGCATAGGCAAGCGTGTTGGTGACGGTCAATCCGATGCGCAGCCCCGTAAAGCTGCCGGGGCCTTTGTACGCCACAATACCGCCGATGTCTTTGAGGTTTTTTGATTCTTTCGCGAGTATATCCCGTAGTTTTGCATGGATCGTTTCGGCCAGTTGGCGGTGGGCAGTCCACGTCTCATAGGCCAGCTGCTTTTCATCCTCATACAGACCTATCTCGGCCTCGGGTTTGTCGGTGCGAAAAGTGATGATTAACACGTTAAGTATTGCTTTCTACTAAATACGCTAGTGTTTCAGGATAGGTAATATCAAACACCCGCTCGGTTTCGCCGGTTGCAGTTATATGAATCATCAGACGATCGGCGGGCAGCATGTTTTCCACTATACCGGCCCATTCTATGACGACAACAGCTTTTTGGTCATTGATGATTTCAATGAGCTCCTCGCTCATAATGCCAGCCTCACCCAAACGGTAAAAATCAAAGTGGTACAGCGTAAGGTCGCCGGCCTTATACTCGCGGCTGATGGTAAATGTCGGACTACCAACCTTATCTGTGCTGCCCATGCCTCTTGCCAGGCTTCGTACAAATGTTGTTTTACCACCACCTAAATCACTGACTAGCTCAATCACTTCGCCACCACGAAGCTGAGCCCCGATTGATGCGGCGAGATGGGCGGTATCGTCAGCACTCGTAGCTACGATTTGCGATGTCCGTGCGGTACTCATACGCTCCATATAGTAGCCCGACTAGCCCGACGACTACAAGCGTAAGCAGTTGCCGGGAGTTAGGTGCGTTAGATATTGTCGTCAACTTCCGCATAGTAAGCAGTAACGTATTCACCTCACATTGTGGCAACAAATAGTTATATACTGTAGCCATGCTTCAACTTAGCGCATCGCTGACAAACGTTCCCGTTTTGTCCCTCCGCACCGGCAGCCCGATCGCTACGGCCATTGAGCCGATTATCAATCCCAATAACCTCAAGATAGAAGGTTTTTACTGCGAAGATGCCTTCGATAAAACCCGTCTCGTGCTGCTGTATCAAGATATCCGCGACATCATACAAAACGGGTTTGTGGTAGACGATCACGAAACACTCGTAGAGCCGGATGACTTAGTACGGCTCAAAGATATCATGGACACAAACTTTGCACTACTCGGCAAGCCCATTGAAACTACCTCCAAAGATAAAGTAGGCAAGGTGAGTGACTATGCCGCCGAAAGCACCACTATGTATATCCAGAAAATCTACGCCAGCCAGTCACTTTTCAAAAGTCTTACCGGCGGCACCTTGAGCATCGACCGGACACAAATTGTCGAAGTCACCAGCAAACGTATCATTATCAACGAGCTGCTCAAAACTGCGCCAGCCGGTGCGGCCGTGGCAGCCTAGTCCTCAGTATCAACCTCGAGCGCAGATTTTATGTCGCCGTAGCTGAAGCCTTGTCGGGCCAAATATTGCATGAGTTTTAAATTGTCGTACTTGAACTTGGTTTGCTGACGTTTTTTTGCTACCAGCTCTTTGAGCACAACACTTTCTTCTGTTTCGTCCTCACCGAGCACCTGTGCAACAATGTCGTCACCTACGCGCTTAGCACGTAACTCTTGTTGTAATTTTCGCTTCGAAGTAGGGCGGAGGAGACGACGGCTGGCAACCCAGCTACGCGCAAACTCCAGATCATTGAGCATACGCAGGTTACTTAACTTGTTAAGTATTGACTCGATTAGGGGAGGGGAAGCCTTTTTCCGCTTCAGGTAGCTTTCCATTTCCCACCTGCTCCGGGGTCGCATCATGGCATATTGCAGCGCCCGACCCAGCACTTTATCGTCGACCGAAGCTTGCTTCCAGCTTTCCAGCTCTTCTGAGCTCAGATCTTGCCCGGGTACCAGCTTACTCTCTAGTAGCGCCGTATCACTCAAAGAAAAAGCATACTTTTCGTCAACAAAAACCGAGTAGCGCCCGGCCTGCTTCACCTGAGCGGTAATCTTAGTAATTTTCACAGAAGCACTTACTGTTCTGGGGATGTTACGTCTACATTGTCTGTTTCAAAATCTACTTCGACTAGAGGATTCTCTGACAGGCTAAAGGGCTCCTTTCGAACTGGCATCCATGATCGCAAAAAATCATCTGCGGTCGCTTTTACCACTAGCTTTTTCCGGGATAGAGGCGAGGAGCTTGGAGCGGTACGCATGCTAAATTGTCGCCAAAGCGCACTGCGCAACAGTTGGTCACTGAGCGCATCAATCTCATTGACCGATACTACTTGTGTCCGTGTTGCCTCATACGCTTCGGCATCTTGATCGACTGCTCTTTCTCTGTCGTACCAGACCGTCTCTTCGCCAAAGATGGGCAAGATGGGTTGCGTTTCGTGAATATTTGACATGGATTACTCCTTTACAGCTGCAGCAGCTTCGCGGACTTTTTTAGCGACTTCTTCCATGACTTTAGGATTTTCTTCGAGGTATGTCTTAGCAGCTTCGCGGCCTTGGCCGATTTTACCTTCGCCATACGCAAACCAAGCACCGGCTTTCTCGACAATGTTGTTGGTAACGGCCAGGTCGAGTATGTCACCCGAGCGGGAAATGCCTTGGTTATACATAATGTCGAACTCGGCTTCGCGGAAAGGCGGCGCAATCTTATTCTTTACCACCTTTACCCTGGTACGGTTGCCGATAACGGCGTCGCCTTGCTTGATCTGCCCAATGCGACGGATGTCCATGCGCACGCTCGCGTAGAATTTGAGCGCGTTACCACCAGTGGTGGTTTCGGGGTTACCGAACATCACCCCAATCTTCATACGAATCTGGTTAATGAATATGACGGTGGTCTTGCTGCGCGAAATAACACCAGTCAGTTTACGCAGGGCTTGGCTCATAAGGCGCGCCTGGAGGCCCATGTGACTGTCACCCATGTCGCCTTCGATTTCGGCACGTGGCACTAGCGCTGCTACGGAGTCCACAACCACCAGGTCGACGGCACTTGAACGGACTAAAGTCTCGGCGATCTCGAGGGCCTGCTCGCCATTGTCTGGCTGGCTTAAGAGAAGGTTCTCGACATCGACTCCAATACGTTTTGCGTAGGCTGGGTCGAGGGCGTGCTCGGCGTCAATGAAAGCTGCGGTGCCACCGGCGCGCTGCACTTCGGCAATCGCATGCAGGGTCAGGGTTGTTTTACCGCTCGATTCTGGTCCATAAATTTCAATGATACGACCCTTAGGGATACCGCCACCGAGGGCGAGATCTAAGGAAATACTGCCGGTTGGCACACATTCTACTTGTTGGGCATGCGCGTCACCCATCTTCATGATGGCGCCTTTACCAAATTGCTTTTCGATCTGCTCCATGGCCAGGCCAAGGGCTTTTACTTTACCTTCGGCGGACGCTTTTTCTCCGCTCACTGCTGTCTTTTCGCTGGCTTTTGCCATTGCATTGTCCTTTCGTCTACGGCGCGCCAATCGGCCGCCTGCTTAGCATTGATTTGTACACTTGGTATACCACCCAGGAGCATTGCTAATCAACATAACATTTTATTTCAGAGGTCCGTCCTCTGAGCGAGAATTTAGAGCTCTTTTCCGTTGGCCAGTTCGTGCTTTAAAATGTCTTTCATCTCTTTATGTTGCTCATGATCTTCCAAGAATGACAAGTATTCTGTGGGTGCCGTAAATAATTCGGTGATGCGTTCTGGATGAATCCAGGCATCCGATACTTGTTGCAAATAATACGGCAAACTGGAGTATTCGTAATCGCGCCAATGCCGTGGGTTGAGGTGAATGTAGCGGGTAATGTGATCAAGATACGAGTCGTCAGAAATGAGCGAAGCTTTATAGCGTGATTCGAACACTGGCCCACTACGCTTGTACTTCTTGTTAAAGTACATACTGTAGCTGGTAAGAAGACTTTTCATGCAGGCCGTCATTGCGCCTTGCTGGTATTGATATACCAGCAGATGAAAATGCGTGGGCAGTAAGCAAAAACTTACCAGATCGAGTTTTTTATAATAGTTAGGAAACGACACACCGTTGGCGTCATGCGATTCCTCAAGCGAGAGATATCGTTCGAACAGTTTCAAGAACTTTTCGAAATCTGCAGCTTCCCGGAAGATACGCTGGCGATTTCCACCCCTGGCATATACATGGTAAAAGCTCTGGGGGGCGTCTTGCTTGAGGATATTTCGACTGGGCATATCACTATTAAATCATAGTCAGAGGACGGACCTCTGAATGAGTTGTACGAATAGGAAACTTTGCATACTATTTATGCTTTTATTATTTACTGCTAAAATGACACCAAAAGGATGGGCAATTACTAATCGTGCACACAAAAACGACCGGATACACGCCTAGAGAGAACCTCGAATGCGCATAGCTGATTCTTTAGTTGAGAAACTTTTAAAGAGCACCGGGAAAGTTACGGAGGCTCAGTTAAAAGACCTGAAAGAACAGGAAAAGGCCGATAAAAAACCCCTGCAAGACATCGTGCTTAAGAGTAATCTGCTGTCTGAGCGCGACCTGACCAAGCTCTACGCCGACGAAATCGAAGTCCCACTTATTGAGCTCAACGCCCGCGAGATCAAGAAGGATATTCTGAACATTTTGCCGGAGCGCATTGCCCGTCAATATCATGCAGTCGTTTTTGGTGTTGATGAGAATGACACCAAGCTGGTTGCCATGGAAGACCCCGACGATATCCAGGCCCTGAACTTTCTCCAGAAACAGCTTGGTAATAACATCCGCGTCTACATTTCCCTGAGTTCGCTGCTCACTGCCGCCCTCGACCAATATCGCGGCGAAAACATTAACAACGAACTTACGAAAGTAATATCTGGCGAAGACGATGATATCGAAGACGTTGAAGTTGACGAGAACGATCTGGCTGAAGATTCGCCAATTGCCCAGACCGTTAACCTGATTATTGAGTACGGCGTAAAGTCTGGGGCCAGCGATATCCACATCGAGCCACGCGAAAGTTATGTGATCGTCCGCTACCGTATTGACGGGCTCCTCCGGGAAGCTAACAAGCTGCCCCGTAAACTACTCGGCGCACTGGTGTCACGTATTAAAATCCTGTCGAATCTGAAAATCGATGAGCACCGCGCGCCACAGGATGGTCGATTTAAAGTGCAGGTTGCCAGTAACGTCTATGCGCTCCGGGTCTCTACCCTCCCGATTGTGGACGGTGAGAAAGTGGTCATGCGTATCTTGAACGAGTCAACTAAAGCCGCCGATTTCGCCGAACTTGGCTTTTGGGGGTACGCACTCGACACCATGCAACGCGCTATTGTGCAGCCGCACGGTATGATCCTCGTTACCGGACCGACCGGGTCGGGTAAATCCACCACTCTCTTTAGCGTGCTCAGTATGCTCAATACTCCCAACGTCAATATTTCGACGGTCGAAGATCCTGTCGAATACCGCATTCCGGGCGTCAACCAGACACAGGTGAACCCGATTGCTGGTATGACCTTTACCAACGGCCTGCGGGCCCTGCTCCGCCAAGACCCGAATATCATCATGGTCGGAGAGATTCGTGACGGCGAAACTGCCGAATTGGGCGTGCAAGCTGCCCTCACGGGACACCTGGTATTCAGCACACTCCACACCAACAACGCCGCGACGTGTTTGCCGCGATTGCTCGAGATGGACATCGAACCGTTCCTGATTGCCTCGACAGTGCGGGTAGTGATTGGTCAGCGCTTGGTGAGGCGTTTGTGCCCCGAATGCCGCGAAGCTTTCAGCCCCGAAGTCGATAACATGAAACTCATTACCAAAACCTTCCATCTGGACGGCGAAGGTATCATGAAACGTATCCATGAGCTCGAGGAAGAAGCGCTTGCGGGCGGTATTGGCAAACCGAACGCCAACAAAGAAAAATCACCTAACACAGGAGAGCTGAGTACTTCTAACAGTGCTGTATCACGGCTGTGGCGCGCGCACCAGGATGGCTGTGCTGCCTGTAACCACACCGGGTATAAGGGACGTATTGGTATCTACGAAGTCCTCCGCAATTCCGAAAAGATCCAACGGCTTATCATCGGCAACTCGACGAGCGAAGCCCTGCAAGCAACGGCCATCGAAGAAGGTATGCTAACCATGCAGCTCGATGGTTTCATTAAGGCACTACGTGGCGAAACATCAATCGAAGAAATTTTACGCGTAACGGCTGAGGAATAATACCAATGAAATTCTCCTATAAAGCTATCACTAAAGACGGAAAGAATATTTCCGGCGTCTACGAAGCCGCTAATAAACAAGCTCTGATCGCGGCACTCGCCAAACAGGGGGCCCACCCCATACTCATTCGTTCTGCCAGCCAGGGTGGTGTTTCTGGCTTTAAATTGTTCCAGCCTAAGGTTAAGCTACGCGACCTGGTTATCTTTACGCGGCAGCTTTCGACTCTCGTCTCGGCCGGTGTGCCACTACCCCGCTCCCTCGCAACTCTCGGCGACCAGGCTGAGAATAAATACTTTAAAACAGTTATTGCCGGCATTAGTAAGGACGTGGAGTCAGGTGTCTCGCTCGGTGAGGCCTTCGGCAAATATCCCAATGTCTTCTCGGATGTCTACATCAACATGGTTCGCGCTGGTGAGGCCGGCGGAATCTTGGACGAAATCCTGAAACGTCTGGCCTCTCAGACCGAGAAAGACGCCACTATTCGCAAGAAAATTAAAGGCGCTATGACCTACCCGACAGTGATTTTGTCTATCACCATCTTGGCGTTCTTTGGACTTATGATTTTCGTCATTCCAAAAATTGGTAAAATCCTGACCGACCTCGGGGGCCCCGACGCTAAGTTACCGATATACACGCGCGTGCTCCTGGACATCAGTAACTTCTCGATTAGTCATAGCATTATGAAACACATACCGGTTTTGGGCGCCATTCCAGGGGTCAAACTTATCCCGAATGCCCTATTTATGCTTATCGCCGGCGCTATCATCGTGTTCTATATCGGGCGCTACATAAAAACACCCAAGGGTAAGTATCAATTCCACTCCCTGATGCTGCGTGTACCGGTGCTTCGAACGATTATTATCAAGATTGCGGTATCACGCTTTGCCCGTACCTTCTCTGCCCTCACCTCGGCCGGTGTGACGGTGCTCGATGCCCTGCAGGTGACTGGAAGTGCAATTGGCAATAAAGTCATCGAGGAGGAGCTGAAAGCGGCTGCAGAAGAAGTCAAGAATGGTAAGCCTCTGAGTGACCCTATGAGCAAGAGTAAAATCTTTCCGCCGATTGTGGCGCAAATGCTCGCCGTTGGTGAAGAGACTGGTCAGATCGATAAAATCCTGGTTAAAATCGCCGACTTTTATGATGAAGAAGTCGACACAGTGATCGAGAGCCTGAGCTCTATTATTGAGCCGGTGATGATTATCGTCCTCGGTTCGATCGTCGGTGTTATCGCTGCCAGCGTCATGGGTCCGATCGCCTCTTTGAGCCAAAACATCGGTAATAATTAGCTATACCTTATATACTGCGCTTGACGTTAAGGAGCTTATGGTTATAATCTGTACTCAGATACTGACGCCGTACAAAACCCGCGTTAAGATCAGTAAATAAGTAAAAAATTAAATAATAGGAGGGTGGGCATCCTATGATCTCACTTAACAAACGTCAATCTGGTTTCACCATTGTGGAACTCTTAATTGTCATCGTTGTCATCGGTATTTTGGCAACTTTGGTCATCGTAACTTTCTCTGGTATCCAGCAGAAGGCTCGCGATACTAAGCGAAAGACCGACATCAACGCTATCGACAGCCACGTAGAGGCTTTCTACGCTAATGGTGGTAACTACCCAACACTTGCAGCCGTCAACGACGCTACATGGCGTAGCACCAACATGAAGGGTCTCGACCCAGCTGCTTTGCAGGATCCAAAGGGTGCAGCGCAAACGCTCGTTTCAGCACCAGCTGCTAACGGATACGCCTACGAGCCAACTGGCTGTAGTGGCGCCGCAACCACAGATACCTGTACGGCATTTACACTGACTGCAACCCTTGAGGGTGGCGGTACGTACGTCAAGAAGAGTAACTAGTTACACTTACGTACTACAAATTAACCGGAGCAGAAATGCTCCGGTTTTTGTATAATAAGGCATAAGCATGATACGACCAGTTTTCTTACGGCCAAATAACAGCTCTGGATTCACCATTATAGAGCTAGTACTAGCCTGCGTTATCTTCCCCATGATTGTCATCGGGGTAGCCAATTCCTATAACTCGATCCGCAAATCGTACACCACGGCCCGCCAGCTCAACGAAATGTACGCCGTTCTCAGCGCTTGTCCCGAGCTGGACCGGGCGCTCGAGTTTAACTCCCTCAGTAGTGGTACTAACTGTTACCCGAACAATGTCTTCCAGGTTGAAGATACCACCGCCACCCGCACCGTTACCTACTCCCCGACCCTGACTGTCACCGACACCTCAGCCCTTGCCTCATCTGATCCACTCAAGACCATCCCGGACTCCAAAGTCGTGAACATCCAGGTGGGCTTTCCGGCACCCAATGCCTCGGTAACTCCGTTGCAACTCCGCATTCTTATTACTCGTAACGGAATCGGGCAGCTCTAATGTCACGACACTTTCCCCGCCCCGTAAATGATGCTGGCTTTACGATTCCAGAGCTCCTCAGCGTCATGATCGTCAGTTTACTGTTTTCAGGGCTTATCATCTACTTCGCCTTCGATTACTGGCGGGCGACGGCGACGCTCGATAACGACTCGCAAACCTTTGTGGGCCGTCTGACTGCCGGAGATAAGCTCCGGGATAGCCTCAACTCAGCGTCAAATCTCCTGACGCAAAATAGTATCCAGGACTCCCACACTAACAACCCTGACCCAGCCTATGCCTCTAACTATTACTGGCTGCCCATCCATGCCGTCCCGGGCAACACGCCCGTCGGAGCTGCCGGAACAGCCACCCCGCTCATTTACTTCCAGCAACCAGCGGTCGATGCGGCCAAGAATTTCATCATGAACGGTACCCAGCCCTACCAGAATGAATTCGTGCTCTATCTGGACGGCACCAGTAAGCAACTCATGCTCCGGACGCTTGCAAATGCCAGTGCGCCAAGTAATGCCGCCATTACCAGCTGCCCGGCTGCGGCCGTGACGTCCCTCTGTCCAGCCGATAGGATTATCGCTGAAGATGTCGCGTCGGTTGATATGCGTTACTTCTCGCGCGCCGGCAATACCATTAACCATAATTCCATTATCGATACGTCGGTGGTGCCGAATGCCTATATCGGCCCCGATTTCCCCAGTGTAGAGGTGGTCGAATTCAACCTTCATAATTTCCGCAAATCACGCCTCGGCGGCGGTGCCGATACCACTAACCAGACCGTTATTCGCGTCGCATTAAGGAATGGGTAAACAAATGCACCAAACTCGCAGTTCTCAAGGTTCAGTACTCGTTGCCATGCTCATGGTCCTGCTGTTCATGACCACCATGTTGTTTGCCCTACTCACGCTATCAAACGCTAACCTGACACGGGCCCGGAGCCGCATTCTGCAGCTCCAGGCGCAGTATGCCGCCGAATCAGGCGTGGACGCTGCAATTGCCACTCTTAACAGCGGAAACACGACCTACACCGGTACCGCTACCGATGTGCAAATTTTGTCATTTGCCCAATACAAATCCACATACTCGATAAGCGTAGCTAATGGCTCCACTAGCAAAGAACGCCTGGTTACGGCAGTCGGGAAAGTTTATAGCCCGGTTACCGCGGCCAGTCCGAGTGTTACCAGAACTGTCCGCGTCGTTGCCCAGCGCAGTACGACCACCACGGCGTCGTCGATGCTCAGTCGTAACATTATTGATGTCGGAAGCGGTGTTAAGACGATTCTGGCCAAGGACATCTACGTGAACGGCTTTATTAACATGAACAAAAATACTACCGATCTGACAGCTGAGAACATTACGGTCGCCGGCAGGAATGTCGGAGCCAGCAATTGTTCTATCGGCGGTACGGGTAATCTAGTAAAGCCCAGTACCTTCAGCAATCCGGGGCAAACCAAGACCAAGCTCAATCTCGCGTTCAATAACTGCATCACGCCTCCGGGCAATACCAACAATACCAATTTCGACGTATCAGTAAATCAAACTAATATATCAACCGTGCAATCGCTTTACATCCCCTGGAGTCAGTACATGGACAGCAGCTATCTTGACGCCGGTAGCTGTATCGATTGGACTTCCGGCGGGAGTACACGGCAAATTCCCAGCGTCCTCGGCAGCAAGAAGACGCATTACCCTGATTCTGGCAGTAATACAGCATCAACCTGCGGAACATCGGGCGACGTCAACCTTGGCAGCAATACCTATACCATTACCGATAACGCCCACATCCGGGCCAATCTCTGTGCCAGTAGTGGCTGTGACCCCATTTTTAACAATCCAAGCGGAACCGTACGATACATTTTTGTCGAAGGGACGGTGAACTTTACGTCTGTTAATACGCCGGCAAGTAGTGGCCCGATCGTTATCATTGCCTACGGTACTGACCCAGCCTCCAAAACTAGCGTCTGTCCGTACGGCGGTGCCGTATACTTGGGCCAAGGCGGTTCCGGGTTTACGCGAGCACCCGACCTCTATTTGCTCGCTATGAACGGTCTCTGTATCGATGGCACAAAGTTTGGCGAGAACTCTGATCCGGCTGATGCCCCAATGCTGGGTGGTATCGCTGGCAAGAACCTGTATGTCGCTTCGAGCCCGAGTACTCCGCGACCCCTCCTGCTGGATCCCTCTTTCCCTGTCGACCAAATCCCCATCGATCTGGCGTGGAGAGCGGTTCGTTATGGGCGATTGTAGTTCAAACACTAGGGGTATTTGTGGTATTATTAACGCAAAGTAAACATATGCTTGATGGGCAGCACAATAAATACTCCAGCAATACTGCGTAATAAGCCACTCTTTGGGCTTGATATTGGGCATGGCTCGTTAAAAGTCATGCAGGTTGATGACGGGGCGGCTACAAACACCAAAACACCGCATGTTGTCGGCTATGGCACCATTGCATTTGACCCCAGTGCTATCGAAGACGGAGTACTCGTAAAACCCGAACTGATTGCCTCTGCCCTCATGGAACTGTTTAAAACCAGATTAATCGGCGATATTACTACCCGCCGCGTGGCGATTACCATCCCGGCCTACCGGTCATTTTCACGTTCTATGCAACTGCCGCGACTGTCTAAGAAAGAACTCGACGAAGCCGTCCGCCTGGAAGCCGAGGAATACATTCCGATGCCGCTGCAAGATCTGTACTTTGACTACACCGTCACCAACGCCTCGAAAGAAACGAGCGATCTATTCGCCGTTGCGGTACCAAAGAAAATAGTTGATTCATACCTGATACTGGCGCGCATGTGTGGTCTAGAGTGCATGCTGATCGAGACGACAATGGCCGCGGCATCTCGCCTGTTTGCACGCGATAAGTTCAGTGATGTCACCTCCGTTATTGTGGATTTTGGATCATTGACGGCTGATATCAGTATCTTCCACAAAACCACCCTGGTTACCGGTACCGTTCCAGCTGGTGGGCTTGTCTTTACGGGGGCTATTCGCGACAAGCTTGGCGTCAGTGACGCCGAGGCTGGTGTGATTAAGACAAAATACGGGCTTGGTGTGAGCAAAAAGCAAAAGGAAATTTCCGACGCCGTCGACCCAGCCCTCCAAAAGATCGTCAAAGAAATCAGCCGTATGGTGCGTTACTACGAAGAGCGCTACGGTACTGAGTATCCAATCGGGCAGATTATCATGCTCGGTGGAGGTGCCAACATGCCCGGTCTGAGCGATTACCTCACCTCCCAACTTCGGCTGCCCGTTCGGGCCCATGACCCGTGGCTGCACCTCAAATACGAAGGGCTGCAGGCGCCGAGCAACCCCGACAAGCTTATGTACGCAACCGTGGCGGGTTTGGCTCTGGCCAACCCTAAAGAGGTATTTTCGTCATGATTAATTTCCTCCCTCCCGAGCTTAAAGACAGCTACCGCTATGCCCACCGCAATGTGAGCTTGCTGCGGTGGACAATTATGTTCAGTATCGGACTTGCTGGACTACTCATCATCAGTAGTGCTGGGTTATTTTATATGCAGCGCCAGACCAATCTTTACACTTCGCAGGTAGAAGCCACGAATGCTTCTCTCAAGAAGCAAAATCTGGGCGCTGTACAAAAAGAAGTCACTGAAATATCCAATAACCTCAAGCTCGTTGTGCAGGTACTCTCACGAGAAGTATTGTTTTCTAAACTCCTCACCCGTCTTGGTACCGTTATTCCTTCCAACGCTATTTTGACCAACCTTAGTATCGCTCAGACTACCGGCGGTATCGACATCACCGCCAAAACAACCGATTATAACGCTGCCACTCAGCTCCAGATTAACCTCGCCGATCCAAACAACAAGATATTCAACAAAGCCGACATCGTCAGTATTAGCTGCAATGATGCCGATCCGACCGCCAAATATCCTTGCACCGTCACGCTTCGAGCCCTGTTTTCGGACACTAATCCTTTCCTCTTTATTAACTCCGGAAAGAGTGGATCATGAGTAGTAAAAAACTCTACTTCGTCTTACTAGGACTCATCCTGCTGCTGGGTATCGGCACTATTGCTGGGGCCTACGAAACTGACCAATTATTACAACAACGCTCCAACCTTTTGGTAGAGCAAAAAGCCGCCAGTGTTGCGAGCGAAAACCAGCAAACACAACTCGCCAAAAACAAGAAAGATATTACCAAATACAAAGATTTAAACACGATTGCCAAAACTATCGTTCCTCAGGATAAGGATCAGGCGCAGGCAGTGCTCGAAATCGTACGCTTGGCTCAGCAAAGTAACATCCCTCGCCTTAGTTCGGTCACGTTCCCAACGTCAACACTAGGTGCAAAGCCTCTCACCGGCGCTACTGCCACCACCACACCCGTACCGACGGCCAACAACAAGCTCACGCAGCTTATCCCCGTCAAAGGTATTACTGGTGTTTACGACCTGCAAATTACCATCCAGCAATCCGAGAATGCCGCGGTACCGTATTCGACCTTCATTGCCTTCTTGCAAAATCTGGAGCAAAATCGACGTACGGCTCAGGTGAGCAATATTTCGGTGACGCCAAGTAGTAAGAACCCTAACCTTGTAGCATTTACTTTGATAATCGACGAGTACATAAAACCATGAAAAACAGCGAACTAAGTCTTTCTTCACTCACTAAAAGCTTCAGTGCTTTTGGCCAAAAGCTCGGTCGATACACCTTCTTACTGTTCCTGATATTTTTAGCTGCCATCTATGGATTTGTTCTGTATCGCATCAACACACTGGCTGCTGCCGAGCCAACTGACAGTGCAACCAGTCAAGCGATTAGCAAGACGCCACACATCGATGAGAACGTCGTAATCCAGCTTGAGAATCTAAAAGATAACAGCGTGAGTGTACAAACGCTCTTCGAAGAAGCGCGCAGCAACCCGTTCCAAGAATAGCTACCGTCTAATGGTGGGCAACAGGTCGGCCGTTTTTAAAGGCTTCGACAGCGTTATTGAGATCGGACACCTGCTTAGCTGGTTCCGAGGCATAACTAAAGCGATACGTTGTTTCGTCACCTTGCGTCGATAATCGAATCTGGCCGTAATTGAGAATACTCTGGATAATTCCCTGCTTGGTGTAGCTCGCATCTTCGATATTACCGAGGCTAACGGTTTGCTCGCGGTTAGAGAACAGACTTTCCTGGATATTCTGGATGACGCTTTCGTTGGTGAGGTAGAAGCGATTAGCGGTGTATACAAAGGTGCCAATATAGCCACCGATAAGGGCCAACATCGATACCAGGAGTACGATACCGCCCAGTACGACGGCTGGAATCGGCGCCGTACCCTGAGAAAAATCACTCGACAGATAGACCGTTAGCAGCGACACTATCGCCGCAATGATAATAAGCACAAAGAACCATATCTGGAACAACCCAATGGGGTGGCGTCGAACATCACGAATGACATACTCGCCTTCACTCAGATTCAGCTTGGGATACTTGCGTTTCGACGCTTCGTGTTTTTGACGGACTTCGTCGCTCATGACCGGCTGCACCGGCTCCAGCGGTCGGGTGTAATACATTTGCT
>JBDSPW010000025.1:0-18423 GCA_039930145.1 Saccharimonadales bacterium (SeqCode)
ATGGTCCGCGTGTCACTGTCTGGTTACAACGTCATCACCTCGACATACTCATCTTGTGGATTATTGTTATTGCATTCTTCATTATTAAGCATTTCTGGTATTACTTTGGGAAGAATTTTTAGCTTCCCCACATAACGAAAGTCAGATCTAAAAACCAAAATGAGCAGGCAAACAAAATTACTCAAGAGAGGGGCCGAGGCACCTGCCCAACTGTTAGAGCGCACAGTGGCTACGACCCAAGTTCTGGCAAATAGCGTACCGCAGTCGAAATTACTCAAAAAGACAGAGAACTATTGGCATATGCTAGGGCCTGGGCTTACCACCGGTGCATCGGATGATGATCCATCGGGTATCGCCACCTATTCTCAGACCGGTGCTCAATCGGGTTTTCATTTGTTGTGGCTCTCGGCATGGACCTTTCCGCTCATGGGCGTCGTGCAGGAGATGTGCGCTCGCATAGGCCTCGTGACGGGCAGGGGACTCGCCGGCAATATCCGCGTCTATTTCCCGAAACGCATCTTGTACTTCTGTGCCATGTTATTGTTCGTAGCAAATGCGATTAACATTGGCGCCGACCTGGGTGCGATGGCAAAGGCCGCACAGTTACTTAATCCAAACTTTAACTTCGGCGCTTTGGTTATTGGCTTTGCTGTTTTTAGCCTTGGGCTCCAGATTTTTACCCCATATGTTCGATATGCCAAATACTTAAAATGGTTGGCCCTCGTACTGTTTTCGTACGTCGCCTCGTCATTACTGGCACATCTTAACTGGAGCGATGTTTTACATAGCGCGTACATACCAAGCATTCATTTTAATAAGCAGGAAATAATCATCATTTGTGCCATCCTTGGTACCACTATTTCGCCGTATCTATTCTTTTGGCAAACTTCTCAGGAGGTTGAAGAACAGATTCTGCAAGGCAAAACTACCTTGCGCGAACGAAGCCGGGCAATAACTCGCTCCGAGGTTAACAGCATGCGTGTCGATGTGTGGTCAGGTATGTTCCTGAGCAACGCCGTGATGTTCTTTATCATCGCCGCCTGTGGAGGCATTTTATACACGCATGGTATAACCGAAATTACCTCGGCAGCGCAGGCCGCGGAAGCGCTGCGACCATTCGCGGGGGATGCCAGCTATTTCTTGTTTGCGGTAGGGATTATCGGGACCGGGCTTTTGGCCATTCCAGTGTTGGCCGGCGCGAGTTCCTACACCATCGCCGAAAGTTTCCGTTGGCGCGAAGGACTGTATCGTAAACTAGGCCAGGCATCGGCATTTTACGGCATTATTATCATATCTATGGCGGTCGGACTCGCTATCAATTTCCTCGGTATCGACCCAATAAAGGCGCTCATCTACGCCGCCATCGCTAACGGGTTAGTTGCGCCCATTATCCTACTGCTAATTGTACGTATCGCGAGTGATAAAAAAATCATGGGCCGTTGGGCAAACAGTCCACTCTCGAGTGGGATTGGTTGGCTGACCACTATTGCAATGGCGGCGTCCGGCATTATGGCCGTCTACGCCTTACTGACGCAGTAAACTTTTCTACCACTCTTTGCGAAGGGCTTCGATAGGGTCTTTTCGTGCAGCTTTCAATGCAGGCATCGAGCCAAATATAATCCCCACTAACAACGATACCAACAGTGCCATTACTACGACTTGCCAGGTAATAATAGGCTGCAGCGTCGTGCCGAGGCGCAACATGATATCGAGCAAGAAGGATATAATTACCCCGAGGATCCCTCCTGAAAGGCTCAATACTGCTGCTTCGAGCATAAACTGGGTCAATATCTGACGATCGGTGGCTCCTACGGCTTTTCGGATACCGATTTCGTGCATGCGCTCGGTTACAGAGACAAGCATGATATTCATTATGCCGATACCACCGACCAGTAACGAGATTGCCGCCACACCACCAATCAGGGCTGTCATAAGGTTTAGGATGCCATTAGTTGCGGCCGCACTCTGCGCATGGGTAAGCACGCTAAAATCGTGCTGCCCGCCACGCGTTGCTGCGAGATTATGATCAAGACTACGTATCACAGCATCGGTATTTGTATGTTCGGCTGGTCGGACTAATATCTCGTACGGTTTTGCACTATTATCGGTGATACGCTGAGCTGTATCATAAGGGATGAAAATAGCGTTGTTAAAATCAATATCCGAAGAAAAGGCTGACGTCTCAAAATCATCGTAAATACCGGCCACGTTAAATTCTTCGCCCCGAATCGTAAATGAGCGACCCAAGGGTACTCCGTCATCGAACATACGCTCTGCTGCCCGCGCGCCCAAAATAGCTGTTGTGGCTTGTTTTACGCTGGAATCAAGGTTTGCGCCGAATGCGATTTTTGCTCGTAAGGCAGCCGGCAAGGAGTCGTTGGTGGCAATAATCGTCGCACCTCCGGCATCATGGTCGGCACCGGTAATCTGACCGCCTACGACAGCCAGAGGCGCACTCTGCGCAACATGTGTTGTTCTAGCGACGGTTTGAACATCACGGTCACTAAGCGTACCGACATTGGTGATTGTCGACAACGAGCCAACCCCCGCTATCGAACCATTATTCTTCGAAGGCGCACCAGGTCGTACGGTGATCAAATCTTTCCCCATGTGGTCAATCTGGGACCGGATTTGGTGCTTAACGCCTTCGCCGATACTGACAATCGATACTACCGAGACCACACCCACAATTATGCCGAGCATGGTGAGCATGCTGCGCATTTTGTTAGTACGGATTGACCTAACTGCCGATTTAATGTGGCCCTGAGTTACTGATTTCATGATGAGCGTCCTTTGCGACCGCGCGATTTTGTCTTTTTGGGCGTTTTGCCCTTCTTTACGCTCGTGCGATGCTTGGCCTTTTGCACCGATTTGTCCGGAAGAGCGGTCATGAGGGTCGAGACACCCGCCATATCGTCGTCTTCGGTGGCTTCCGGAATACTGTACATAATGCGTCGTGCCGTCGCTGCAACCTCACCTAGTTTTGTTGCCTCGTCCTGAATAATGGTGCCGTCGTGCATGTATACCACCCGTGTCGCGTATCGGGTAAGTTCTGGGTTGTGCGTCACAAATAAAATTGTGTTACCCATCTTATGAATTTCACCCAGGAGTTCCATGACCAGTCGGCTCCCAGCACTATCCAAGTTACCCGTGGGCTCGTCCGCAATGATTAACTTAGGATTGTTCACGAGTGCCCGAGCAATGGCCGCGCACTGCGCCTGACCGCCACTGAGTTGCGACGGCAAAAAGTATTCGCGTTTTTGCATTCCGACACGTTCGAGCATATTGCTGGCGGTCTTGGTACGCTTAACGGCGGACATACCTTTGTAGGTGAGGGGCAGGGCGACGTTTTCGAGTACAGTCATTTTGGATAACAGATTGAACGACTGAAAAATAAACCCAATACTGTCGCGACGCCACTTCGCAGCCTGGTTCGGCCGAAGACGCGTAACTATTTTGCCATTCAACTTATATGTACCATGCGTAGGACGGTCGAGTAGACCAATGACGTTCATCAGCGTCGATTTGCCGCAACCACTCGGCCCCATAATTGCCACAAATTCGCCTTCTTCGATCTTCAAATTGACCTCGTCGAGCGCCAAAGTAGTCGCATCGCCAAAGCCGTACAGTTTACTGACGTCTTCTAACTCAATCATTGCCATTGTCTGTACCAGTGTACCCCTCATTTCAATCTGGGCGCAAGGTGTAATTGTGGTAATTTTTTCGGTATACTATTCTGGTGCAGGATTAGAGCCAAAGTCACAATCCAAGGAGCACCTGCGACTGAATGTGATTTTGAGAGGAGAAGCGTAGCTATAAATCGAAACTTTTGCCGATGAGGCAAGAAGAGACAGCAGTGCACGCTTGGACGCGGAGGGGTCGCCTAGTGGTCTATGGCGCTCGCCTGGAAAGTGGGTTTACCCGAAAGGGTATCGAGGGTTCGAATCCCTCTCCCTCCGCCAAACTAAAAAGCCCGCTTTGTCGGGCTTTTTAGTTTGGCTGCGTTCGAGGGATACGAACCTGAAAGGTTCGGCGTACGAGAAGCGCAGATACAGCCAAGCTCGCTCGGATATATCGAGCATCGCAGGAAGGAGTGTGGCGCAGCCACGCGATATCCCTCTCCCATATCGCTGCCCGCCAAAGCACGGCGCACAGATTAACGTGCGCTATCCCTCTGCCTCTACAAAATACAGGCGTATAATCCCTAATTATGAACACCATTGCCGTCATCATCGCCAGTTATTTTATCGCCATCCCGCTTAGCGTCGTGTTATACGAGCTATTTACGATGAACAAGAATGAGCGTCTCAAGCTTGCCGCACTATTGGTTGTGGGTGGCATTATAAGTCTTATCCTTGCAAAAGTTGGTTCGATGCTTATTAGCGACCCTCGACCGTTTATCGCGGGACATTTTGATCCGCTCATCGTTTCATCAACCGACAACGGCTTTCCATCAGATCATACGCTTTTAGCAGCGTTTATTGGCTTTGTGATGCTGAGCCGTTCACGTCGTACCGGAATTCTACTGCTGGTTGTAGCCTTAGCAATTGGCCTAGCGCGTATGTACGCCGGCGTACATCACTCATGGGATGTACTCGGCAGTTTTGTCATTACCGGTATCAGCTACCTGCTGGTCCGCAAAGCCCTCCATTACGCACACAATCATCGATTGCAAAACCACAACGCTGACGATACTACTTCGAAGTAGACACAACTTTTGTCGTTTGACTAATGACAACTTTTTGAGTAGCTGTCGCGGCAGCTTTAGGTAATGCAGTAGTACTAGCAGGCTTTGGGGTCTTTGGTACGACAGGTTTGGGAGCAGTTACAGTCTTGTAGGCACTTGGATTTTCACTTTGTAGCACTTTACAGCCATCGACATGTTTTTCGAGCATCAAGCGTGTTACCGACGCGACAAACTGCTGTCGCAGCGGTGCATCGTTTTTCAGGGCCGCTTCACCGGTTTTGATCGTGGCATTGATTTGCTGGGGAACGGTCATGTTTACGGTACTTTTTGGTAATTTGCTGGTTTGCACGAACAGGGCGATGTCGACACCGGCTTTCCAGGCAGCAACCGATGCTTCCGCAACAGATTGTTTAGCAGCAATGGCAGGAGTACCGAGATCATCTGTGTAGGTAATGGCTCCCTTGGTTAAATCGGCTTTAAATTCAGAAACGGCTTTGCCACTAAGGCTTGCAGGAGTTTTAATATCGTCACTGGTGCCGAGTTTTTTGTCTTTACCAGCATCAATGGTCAAGCCAGGGATAATCTCGCTGCCAATCATACCGTCAACTTCTACACCTGCCGCTTGGAGCGCTGTATATACAGTAAAGTCACGTGCAACAAGCTGGTCGTAGCTAGGGGTAACGGCTGGTGATTTGTCGGTATTTGCACTTGCCGAACCCATACCCCAGTGTTTGGTAACAGGGTTTACACCGGAAAGTTTTGCACCAGCAATGTACGCTGCAGCATAGGTTGCAACTCTAATTGGATCCGAACTCGCCACACGACTGGCGCCAATATTTGTGCTGCCTTTAAGGGGTGCAACATCCACCACTGTACCGAACGACGTATTAATACCGATCTTTTTAAGATAACTATAGTTCTCGTCAACCAGTGCAGAAATCTGCGCAGGTGTCAGTTTAGCCATATCGGCAGCGGTCGGCATGTAGCCTTTCGGCTCAAGAGCGCTGACTGGGGCTTTGATGCGCGAGACCGCTGCTTTTGTCTTATCTGCAGGGTTGCCACCTTCTTGATCGACCGCAACTTCAATACCAATAGTTTGGCTTTTTTTAAATGCCAAAATGCTTCCGTCGTTGGGGTTAGCAGGAGAAGTCATTAAAATTGCGCCGCCGACACGTTGGTCGTTAAAAACATTCGTCATTGCCTTTAAATTATTGCCCTGCACGGGGGCCATGATTTTCTGAGCTACCAATGTTGCATCAGAAAGCTTTTCGACACAGGACGAGGCTGCGGGAACGATGGGCACAACTACCTGTTTAGTTGGCTTCGGGGTGGCTGTTTTGGTGCTGATAGTAGTAGATGGAGTAGGCTCTTTAGTGGGCGCAGGAGAAGTTGTAGTTACCAGTGCTGGGGTCTTATCGACCGAAGGAGTAGCGCCCGTTTGGGTTCGAAATACTTTGGTCAATACCTTGTCGAATCGCTCACCTCCGGTCGTTGCAAAATCATAACCAACGGCTCCGACTCCGCCAACAAGAGAAACAGCTAACGATACACCCGCAAGTCGCTTAATAATCTTGTGATTTTTCTCGGACTCTTCATCCTGTTGAAAACCAAAGATGCCTTCAGGTTCACTGGTTGCCTGTGCTTCGCGTTGCTGTTGTGAGAGCCAGTCCGGTGGACCACCAACCTCGGGTAGAGAGGGAGAAGGGCCGACCCTGCGACCTATTCCCTGAGGGGGGCGCACCAAATCAATGCGAGGTTGAGCGGCAACACCAGGTCCTTGCGGAGCAACATTTTGATTAGAAGTTTCTTGATCTTGTGCGGAAGGCCAATTAGGCCTCACGCCTTCTGGGATTTCTGAAGACATAAAAACGATCTCGCTTATCTACCCGAATATTACAGCATAGCTATAATATTGACAAATAGAAAAGTATAGAACTGATGTTATACAGTTATCAGAGTACCAATGGCGTCACCATGGGCAACTTTTTGCAGATTATCGGCCTGTAGGGCGTTAAAAACAACAATGGGTAGTTTGTGCTCGAGCGCTAGCCCTAGTGCTGCAGTATCCATAACTTTTATGGCTGCGTCGGCGACCGCCTCTTGCAAGTTCATATGATCGATTTTTTTTGCATCATCAAATTTGGCAGGGTCTTTGTCGTAGACGCCATCTACTTTAGTCGCCTTGAGTACTACCTCGCAGTCCAGTTCGAGCGCCAGGCTTACGGCCGCCGTGTCAGTCGTAAGATACGGGCGACCAATACCGCCAGCCACAATGACTACGCGCCCACTTTGCAAATGTTTGTCCGCTAAGCGATGGCTAAAGGGCTCGGCAACTTGCTCGGCAAAAATATTACTCAGACAGCGCGTGGCAATCCCTTGTGATTCAAAGATATCCGTTAGGGCAAGGGCGTTCATCATGGTGCCAAGCATACCAATATGGTCGGCTGTGACGCGCTTAATACCGTGACCCGCCAACTGGGCACCGCGGGCATAGTTACCACCGCCGACCATAATAACTACTTGCGTGCCGCCTGCGGCGGCTTTTTTAACTTCCTCGGCTATCCAAGCACCCAGTTCCGCATCGATACCACCCTCGAACTTACCGGATAATTGCTCACCTGAAAGTTTGAGGAGTAGCCGCTTATACATTAGGTAATAGTCTAGCAGACACCGCCTACACCCGCTACAATGGCTCCATGATCAAAATTTATTCGTGGAACGTGAATGGTATTCGCGCGGTCCTCAAAAAAGAATTGTTTTTGCCGTTCATCGAAAAAGAAAAACCCGACATTTTGTGCCTGCAAGAAACCAAAGCCAAAAGAAAACAGGTAGAGCTGGAGCTACCAGGATACACCCAATTTTGGTACTCCGCCGATAAACCTGGCTATAGTGGCACGGCAATTTTTAGCAAGGTTAAACCGCTGCACGTTATCAACGGCTTTCCGGAAGATATTATCAAGGATTATAAGGTCACTGGCGACACCTACGGCGACCCCAACCTAGAGGGTAGGGTAATTGCCGCGGAATTTGAAAAATTCTGGGTCGTCACGGTCTACACGCCGAATGCCAAAGACGACCTGAGCCGAGTACCGCTGCGCGAAAAGAGCTGGGACCCCGCGTTTCTGGCGTATTGTAAGCAACTCGAACAGACTAAACCAGTGATTTTCTGCGGCGACCTCAATGTTGCCCACACCGAAGATGACCTGGCCAACCCCAAACCCAACCGCGGCAAAAAAGGTTTCACCGACGAGGAGCGCAGCGGCTTTCAAAATTTCGTCGACACTGGCTTTGTTGATACCCTTCGTATGTTTAAGAAGGGCAACGGTTTTTACACCTGGTGGAGCCATTTTGCGAACAGCAGGGCCCGCAATGTCGGCTGGCGCATCGATTACTTTCTGGTATCCAAAAGCTTGAAAGACAACGTTAAAAACGCCGCAATTCATGCCGATGTAATGGGTTCCGACCACTGCCCAATAAGCATCGAAGTCTCCTTATGATCGACGTGTTACCCGCGAACCCAATGAGCAAAAACCGTGCGTTGCGTTGGCATCCATACTTTTACAAGCATCCAGATTTCAAACCTACCCCCTACGACCCAGAGATTGAGATATCTTTCGAGGCATTTCACTGGCTCGGCGAAACAGTACTATTGGCCGGTCCTCGCCTAGCGGGCAAAACCGAGATAGGTAAGCATCTTGGGAAAATATGTGCGGCAAACGGTCAAGCATTGATCGATATGCCCCTACATGAGCTTACTTCGGCCGATATTCAGGGTGCAAAGGTCTTCGGTATTGCTAGTGAGAATGGTGCCTGGATCAGACGATTCCAAACTGCGTACCCCATAGGCGCAATGGGCCGCGAAACTGCAATCAGTCAAGATACCGCCGCACTCTCGATTTTGTACCATGATCCGGCCGTAGAATGGGTCGAAAACCCCCTTAACAGCCCCGATCTTGCTGCCGAAGTAATTTATGAACGATTCATACACCCAACGCTACTGACCACCCCCGATAAAGCACATGCCAGCGCAGCAAATATGATGGTTGCCTTACGGAGCCTGGGCTAGAAATGAAAACCACCTGCGTACTGGCTATTATCAGCGACGGCAAGCAAGTCTTGCTCGCCATGAAGAAGCGCGGTTTTGGCAGTGGCTACTGGAATGGGCCAGGTGGCAAAATCGAAGAAGGCGAGGGGCTCGAAGCCGCCCTAGTGCGCGAATGCAAAGAAGAAGTTGACATGACGCTCACCAGCTTCGAAAAAGTAGCCGTCCACGATTTCAAATTTCCCGATGGTAAAAGCGATATGGTCGTGCATACGTATATGTGTACCAAATGGGAAGGCGAGCCCCAAGAGAGCGACGAGATGGCACCACGCTGGTTCAACATCACCGAACTACCATACGACGAGATGTGGGCCGACGACCGTTATTGGTTACCTCTAGTGCTGGCCGGCAAGAAACTTGAAACTCAGTTTACCTTCGACCATGAACAAAATATGCTCGCTTATGCCGTTAACGAAGTCGAGAAACTGAAATGAGCCAAAAATTTGCCGTCTTTGATATCGACGGCACACTTATACGTTGGCAGCTTTTCCACGCCATCGTAGGTGAGTTAATCAAGCTCGGAGCACTCGACAAACAGGTTGGCCAGGAGATTCAGACTGCACGCATGCACTGGAAGCAACGCACGCATGACGAGTCATTCCGCGAATACGAAAAGGTGCTCGTTGCAGCTTACGAGCACGCTCTCGCCAATCTAAAAAATGAAGATTTTACTCACGCCGTGGACGCAGTATTTAACGAATATAAAGATCAAGTTTACCGCTATACGCGCAACCTGATTCGCGAACTTAAAGCAGCTGGCTACATGATTTTAGCGATTTCGGGGTCGCATCACGAGGTCATTCAAAAGATTGCTGAGCACTACGGTTTTGACGATGTTGTCGGCCAGATATACGAGCAACAAAATGGCCGTTTTACCGGCGAGCACACCACGCCGATGTACCACAAGGACGTCGTACTTAACGAGCTCATCGCAAAACATAATCTCGACCTCGAGGGTAGTATTGCAGTTGGCGACAGCGAAAGCGATATCCCTATGCTCGCTCTTGTCGAGCAAGCAGTCGCCTTCAATCCTAGTCGCGGATTATTTGCCGAGGCCCAGAAGCAAGGTTGGAAAGTCGTCCTGGAGCGCAAAAACATGATTTACGAACTCGAGCCGGAAGATGGACGCTATATCCTCAAAGGGTAATGCGCTACAATCCTAGTCGTGGACATGTCTTATTGGCACAAACAGACGAAACAGGCGCCTTTGTACGAGGCGTTGCTGTGGAGTCGCCCGGAAAACCGACTGCATGCCGGTAAACTTTTGATTATTGGAGGCAGTGGCTATGAGTTTAAGGCGCCAGCCAATGCGTATGGCGATGCGCTCAACGCGGGCATCGGTGTCGCTAAGGTAATCTTGCCGGTCAGTATGAAGAAAGTTGTCTCCGATATCTTCCCTGAGGCCGACTACGCACCCACGACACCAAGTGGTAGTTTTGCGCGCACTGCACTTGCGCAAATGCTCGATAGTGCTGCGTGGGCAGATGGTGTATTACTGGCCGGTAACTTTGGGCGCAACAGCGAGACCGCAATCGTGCTGGAAGATTTTCTGCAAAAACACAAAGGTAAGGTCATCATTACCCATGATGCCGTCGATTATTTCTTGAACAATTCGCCGCCGCTACTTGATAGGGCGGGGACGACGTTAGTCATTAGTTTTGGCCAGCTGCAAAAGCTAGCCACAGATGCGGGGTTCACCACTGCCTTTACATCTTCTATGGATATATTGCGCTTCGTAGAAACATTTCACGACTTTTCACAGATGCACCCCTGCAACCTTGCGGTTAAACGCGGCGATAGTATTTTTGTAGCCAAAGCCGGCAAGGTGAGCTCGACGAAATTCGAGGCAGATAGAAAAATCTGGCGCGTGGAAACAGCAACCAGTATGGCAGTCTGGTGGATTCAAAACCCGAGCAACACATTCAAAGCACTCACCACCAGCTTGATCGCCTGAAACTTGCCTTTTAGGCAGCTCGGTGGCAATGTAGTGCCATGGCCCAGTTAGAGAGTGTGGAGACAAGCTTACGTATCTATCGACCCGTCGATGTGTCGAATGGTATATTCCAACGTTTTTATTCGAATGTTCAACATATTCTCCGTCATAGATTTGACTATGATGATTTCGTAGTGCCAAAAGCCATCGGAGTAAGCCTCCTGCGCAGCAGCGTCGCGGCAGAAGCACGTCGCACATCAGCAGAATTACGAAGTTATTCTGCCCAAGAAATTGCTGACAACATTAGCTCGCATATGCCCATCACATCATATAACTCCTACCCATTTGCCCTCGACGAAGCCTATATTCTTGCCCCGCAAAGTGAGCCGGGACGACACTATGTCGCCGTGGGGATGCAAGATGCTTTGCTAGATATTGAACGGGGTTCGGCGTATCGGACACTTGGACACCTGGCCGCAAGGAGTATACCCTTCGAGGGATTTACGGAGCTGCGTTTAGGTTATACGCATCGTTTGATACCGTATAAAGCCGTAGAGTTGATACAAGATTGCATGCCCCAAGTCATACGCTTAGAGCCAGTAAAATTCGCTTTTTTCAGCCCCTCACGCCATTAAAAGAGCGTGCCTAGAAGTACCAACTGCAAGCAGTTAGTGTTTTTTAACATTTAATACCGCGAGCCGGACTATCGCTTCGCTCTTCCGCTGCGGCGTGCTCGGTGCAAGCACCTGTGCGCGTCCTCGCTTCACGACCCGGCACCCGGCAGATTTTGTTCGTCGAAGATGGCGAGCCTGCTCGCGTCTAGCGTTCACAGTGTTTGGTGGGCGAGGAGGGACTTGAACCCTCACGAGCATAAGCTCACAAGATTTTGAGTCTAGCGTGTCTACCATTCCACCACTCGCCCGCATTGGCACTGTGCGCAAGCAAAGCTTGCGGTCTACCATTCCATTCGTCGTCGGCACAAAATGTTAAAAAACATCTACCATCCCACCTGTCGTTAGCGCTTATGCTATCTCTTAGCGGAACAGGGGTTATTGTACTATAATTAAGAGAGCAGGGCTAGCGCCCGCCAACAATCATGGCAACACCGAATCCACTCTTTCCCGATAACAGCTCAGATTCCCCCACATCGGGGTCGGATGGTTATGCCCTGTCACATGGGTCGGGACCGGCTGCACCAGCACCATCAGAACAGCCCGGAGCAAATCCCGCGGCTGATCTCATTCGTGAACGGCTCAATCAAATTTACGGTGCCGAACCCAATGCCAAAGCCGAAATAGCCGAGGCGACGATAATGCCTCAGCGCTCCAAGCACCAAGAGTTTATGTATCGCCTAAGTACATCCGGCAAGAGCCTGGCCGAGATCCAAACCGAGTGGCACAACTACTATGTGGCATTACCGGACGACGAGAAACATCAGGTATGGCAGGAATTTTATGCTAACAACGAACGCGCTCAAAATCCTTCCACACCAAAACCAACGAAGACGGAAGGAGGCATCGTGGTCGCTGACCACACGCCACCTACGCCGGCACGCTCGCGCACTGTACGCAAACCTCGCCTGCGAGCTGCCGATTTACGTGACCCAAAACAGATAAAACAAGCCATCATCCACCACGCTACTGCGGGCGGTAAGCTAAACAAGAAACATCATTTGCAATCGCTGCTTTTTGGAATCGGCAGTGGGGTGATAGTGGTAACTATTTTTCTCTTTAGTTTCTTTAACGAGGTAGTGATTGCGCCATTTATCCAGCCCAGCCGAACAGCGGCGGCAACCCCCATCATCGTTGACCCGACAGCTGTACCCACCAGCAGTACTCCCGAGATAATTATTCCCAAAATTAACGTTCAAATCCCGCTCGATTACAGCCAAACCACAACTAACGAAGCTGATATCGAAAATGGCCTCGAAAATGGAATTGTGCATTATCCCACAACCGAACAACCGGGCGAGAATGGCAATGCCGCATACTTTGGTCACAGCAGTAATAACATCTTTAACAAAGGAAAGTACAAGTTTGCATTTGTGCTTCTCCATGAACTAGTTCCGGGCGACACATTTTATATCACGACAGGTGGCAAAACCTTTGTATACAAAGTAATTACTAAAACTATCGTCAAGCCTACCGAAGTGGGCGTCCTCGATGATGTGCCGGGCCATGCCGCTACCGCCACACTTATCACTTGTGACCCACCAGGAACCTCCCTGAACCGTCTGATTGTCGTCGGCGAGCAGATCAGCCCCGACCCAGCCGGTAACACTGCGAGTAGCGACACCAACACCGTGAGCGCTCCGAGCACTAAAACAAAGCTCCCCGGCAACGGACCCACCCTGTGGACACGCATGTGGCGCTCTATCTTCTAGAAATTGCTAGCGATCGGCTAAGGTACGCAGGGAAGTACTGGTAAGGCTTGTTTTTGCGGCGTCTTGTTCGCTGGGCGTAAAAGTAAATAGATACTTAAACGCGCTGTCGAAAGCAGGCAGATAGCCCGGCTTATCGGCAACAAGTTTTTGGCGATTACTATTGTCGTAGTCAAAGATAACGACATTGCCACCACTGACATACATCAAACGGTGTCCGTCCATCCACGTTGCATGTTCCTGCGGGGCGTCAATGGGGTCCGACACAGTATAGCTAAAGCCTTTTTCGTCTTCGGCATCGTAGATACCAAAATTGGAACCGCCCTGGGCCACTACAAAGCGCGCATTAGCCGAGAATGACATATATGTTGGAGTGGTGACACGCAACACCTGAACTGGTACGGCGAGACCGACAGCGTTATCGTTGATCTGCGCCACCGGATTCTGGTAGACATATACCTTGTTGTCACTGCTGGCACTTGCCGCAATATAGACATTACCGTCATATTTGGCCATATCCACCAGGTAGCTGGTGCCGGCGGGCAGCTCACGCAACGTGTAGCTATTGCTGCCTTCGACGAGCTTTAGGCGTACCGAGCCATCACTATCGGCTCCTGCCGCTGCCGCGTACACAATGGTGTCAGTTCCGTACGATTTAAAAGCCAGGACATGATCCAATTTTACTATCGGCTGGGGAGCGGCCAGAGTGGCGCTACTCAACGTTTGCTTAGCCACATCGTACAAATAATAGCGGTCGTATTTTTTGTCGATTAGACGCAACTCAGTTGGGTTAGCCCCTAGGGTCTGGGTGAGGTTGATACTTTTCTCGGGGGCCGAGCGATCGATCATAATATACTCACTTGTGTCATCGTACACATGCTTTACGAGCACGTGTCGGTTGTCGCTAGACCATTCCACGAGCTGCCAGCTCTGAGCAGTGCTGGCTCTCGAGAGCAATCCGGCCGGTAGCGTTATACTCTCGCCGGTAACGGCAACTTTGGGATTTTTTAAGTCAAATATTTCAAACTGATCGAAACTGCTGGCTCGGTTTACTAATAACCAGCGTTTATCTGGACTTTGCAGACTGATCTGCGGTGCCTCGTCATACGTTTTTACGGCCGTAGTGGTAAGCGTATTGGGGACAAGGAAGGGGTAGTCGTAGTGCACTACTTTGCCCCCGTCGATCGTCACCGAGCGTTGCCAGGTATGATACCCGTCGCGCTTAAACTGCATTTCGTATTCACCCTCCTCGAGAATAATTCGCGAATTGGTCTGAGCCTTATTGAGTTTGCCATTGAGATAGACATTCGCCGGGTTAGGGGTGCTAGCCACAAACATCAAACCGTTTTGTATGACTTGGCCGTTTTTTCCAAAACTAAAACCGTAGGCATAATAGAGGAGTACCAGCGTCGCCATGCCGACGGCTAGGGCTATAAAAAAGTAGCCGATCGCAATCGTAATCATATGTCGTCGATGTTTTTCCGGGTCGAGGAAGTCCATAGTAGCGTGAGGCTTTTAAACATATCCTTTCTGGATTTTAGTGTCTATGTCGGCGATATCTAGTAGCATTATGAAACCACTTGCGGTCAGGCACAAGTACGTTTATGATGAGAGTATTCTGCTTAAGCAAAAAACAGAGGGAAATTCGTAGAAAGCTGTGGCAAAAACCAAGAACACAATCGAGCTGAACGGTAAGCGCTATGATGCGCTGACTGGTACATTGCTGTCCCACGGTACGGAACCAAGCGAAGCGGTTGCCGTAACCATTAAGCACCATGTCAAAAAACCCGGGACTGCAGCACATCACACCGCTTCGAGTGCGAGTGTGCCCGCTGGTGCAAAAAAAGCCGTTGCCGCCCCAAGGTCGACTGGTCAAGTCATGGATATCCGTCGAGCGCCAGCTGGCCATATCAAGCACCATCGTCCCGAACCTTCAAAGACACTGATGCGCAAGGTAGTCAAAAAACCCGAACCATCTCTAAAGCGCAGCATGAAAACCCAACCCCGCACCGATATACTGGCTAAAACGCCCGCACATCTGCTGGTTCCTAAAGCATCCCTCCATCATATTGATGTCACTCGCTTGAAACGAGCTGAACATGTCGCAAAAAACAATCTTGTCAGCCGTTTCGGCCAAGTATCAACTCCTGTAGCCAACCATGCCGGCCACGCCGCGCATCAGATGAAACACGATGTAAATGCGGTGATTGCTGGTGTTAGTAGCGAAATCAGTAGTATCCAACCGGTGTATGCCGCGACTGCCAATGCCATAGCGCGTCCTTCGATGGATATCTTCGAGCAAGCTCTAGCTCGCGCCAACAGCCACAAAGAGACCTATATCGACCCAAAAAAGGCCCATAGAGCAGCAAAACGAACGCAACGCCACCTTACCAAACGGATTGCCCGCAGTGGCTCGATAGCCCTCGCTGTCGTGCTTGTCGCTGGTTTTATCGCCTACCAGAACACCGCAAACCTTACCATGCGTGTTGCCTCGTCTAAAGCCGGATTCCAGGCTAACATGCCTGGGTTCAAACCTTCTGGCTTTGCCGCTGCAAAGTTCACCTATGGCAAAGGTTTTGTAGCTGTCAACTTTCATAGTAACAGCGACAGTAGGGCCTTCGACCTGACACAAAAGGTATCCAACTGGGACAGCGAAGCACTATTGAATGAGTTCGTGTCGGACGCCTCGGGCAAATCCTACCAAACCCTCGAGGCCAGCGGCCGCACTATTTATACCTACGGCAATAATAATGCTACATGGGTCGACCACGGTGTATGGTTCAACGTACAGAGCAATGGCAGCCTGAGCACGACGCAGCTCGTCAGTCTCGCCACCAGCATGTAGTTCAGATAAAATCTGGCGGAATATCTTCGATCGAGTCTACATGAGGCTGCAATGATTCGAGCAATCGTTGCATGCAGCCAGTTGGCATCGTCTTGTCGGCACAACGAGGCTGATATCCAAGATTTTTGGCGCAGCCGTAGCTCATGACAATTTTCTTGACACCGTTATACTTAAATTTGAGTTCACAGGTTGACTCATCATATTCCGAGTTTCTGTTACATTCTTGACGACCGTCTTCGGTGATTTCTTCGGCGGACTCACTTAACTTTATGCCAGCGAGTGCAATCCGTGCTGCCTCCTTTTTGTTGAGTCGGTAGCTGGCACGAAATTCTTGCTCAATCTTAATTTTCCCCGACATACTCTTACATCTCCGACGATTGAGAGGTATCCCCCAAAGCCATAAAAATCATACTTGCTGCTCGGTCACCAGCCAGAAACGGACCATTGACAAGTCCGCAGGGCGCGTCGTTTTCGTCATCACTTACACATCGAAACGTCAATGTTTCGGTCCCGGTGCTTCCATTAAAATCTAATTGGCGAGCAAGCCGGCACGAGTCATCTCCGTTTGCGCAAATATGCATTGTTTCGGTAAGCGCCATCTGAGCGATTTTTTCTACAGTTGTCTGTAAAATCAAGCGTTCTCCCTGATCCGCAGTCAGAGTCAAGTCAGCTTCAACAATATGCCTACTCGAAGTTTGGATGTCTTCCATAACGCCTTAGTCCTATCTTTTGAATAACAGTGATTTAACCACTGTCTCGAGTGGTTTGCAAATAACATTTCATACTCACTACAGTTTCTTCTATAATGACAGGGATGAAACCCGCCCGTACTCGATTCGCTCCTAGCCCAACCGGTTTTTTGCATGTTGGCGGTGTCCGGACCGCACTTTTTTCGTGGCTTTTGGCCGAGCAAACAAAAGGGCAGTTTATTTTACGTATCGAAGACACCGACAAGGTGAGGGAAGTACCCGGTAGCGTCCAGCACATCCAAGACAGCCTAAAGTGGCTTGGTATTGCGTGGCAGGAAGGCCCAGACACTGGGGGCCCTCATGCACCATATATTCAATCGGAGCGCCTGGGCATATATAAAGAGTGGGCACACAAACTTGTTGAATCGGGCAGGGCCTACCCCGATCCCTACAGTCCCGAAGAGCTCGAAAGCTTCCGCGAAGCCGCCAAGGCATCCAAAAAGCCGTTTTTGTATCGCAACCATCGGCCTGACACCTTTGCTTCGTGGGATGGCAGCCAGACGCTCCGCTTCAAATCTGACCCCAAAGACTATATTTGGACAGACGCTGTCATGGGCGAACTGCATGCCGGCGAAGAAGCAATCGACGATTTTGTCCTGATGAAAGCCGACGGCTACCCGACCTACAACTTCTGTCACATTGTCGATGACGCCATAATGGAAGTCACGCACGTCATTCGGTCACAAGAATTTGTATCGAGCGTCCCGAAATATCTAAGCCTGTACGAAGCACTCGAACTACCTACACCCGTTATGGCGACCTTGCCGTATGTTATGGCCATCGATGGCAAAAAGAAGCTCAGCAAGCGTGACGGTGCTAAAGATATCCTCGATTATGGCAGGGAAGGTTACTTGCCCGAGGCGCTCATGAACTTTTTGGCAACACTCGGCTGGAATGACGGAACCGAACAGGAAATCTTTAGCCGCGAACAGCTGATTGAAAAATTTGACCTGCACCGGGTCCAGAAAAGTCCGGCTCGTTTCGACGAACAGCGATTGCTATGGCTAAACGGTCAGTGGATTCGTAACCTCGAACTTGATAATTTATACACCCGGGTGACAGATTTCTGGCCGGAAACAGCAAAAACGGCCGACGAAGATTACAAAAAAAAGATACTCGCGCTGGCCCAGGATCGCCTGAAGACACTCGCTGATTTACCGCTGCTTACCAGCTACTTTTTCGAAGAACCGGCCATTAATTGGTCGTTAATTGAAGACAATAAGCAGCTAAAAAAACTCAGTCGCGATGAAATCACGAAGCTGCTGCACGCCGCCACCAAGGCACTTGCAGCCAGTGACTGGACAGCGACCAGCATCCAGGACACCCTCAACACACTACTCGAAACCACCGGTCAAAAACCGGGCATTTTGTTTAGCCTCATCCGCATTGCTACGACGTGGACACCATTTAGCCCACAGCTCAACGACACCCTGGCACTACTGGGCAAGGACATCGTACTCGGACGTCTAAAGCAAGCTGCTTCAAGCCTTTAACCACAAGCATAATCTTGGTACAATGGGGCATATGATTGATGACTTTAAGCCGTCAGCACGGCCGAAGCCGCCGCGTGCCGAACAAAAACCACTCAATATTTTCGATACACCCCGAGAGGCGATAGAATCTGCAGCGGTTCGGAGACCCCTTATTGATGAAGCTAAAATTGAGGCCATGCTCGGTGAGCCGCAAGATACGTATATTCCAACCGACGGTCAGCAAAGTGACAGTGG
>JBDSPW010000026.1:0-31102 GCA_039930145.1 Saccharimonadales bacterium (SeqCode)
GCACGGGTACGGCGAATCTTCTTAATTCGGTCACAGGGTATCAATTTAATGGTACTTCTGGTTCTACTACAACATGTAGCAGTGGTGACGTCCTTCAAAACGCTGTTATCCAGGGTGGTATCATCACCGCCGGTACTTGTATCGCAAATGGTGGTGGTAGTAGCTACGTTACATTGCAGGCAACCACACCGGGTACGGCAGATACTGGTAACTTCAATATCTCCGGCACTGGCATTGCTAATCTGTTACAAGCCGCTAACCTGGACACCGCCAGCGCCGGCACACTGGGTATCGGCAACACCAACGCCACCACCATCAACATCGGCACCAATGCTGCTGCTCACACGATCGCCATCGGTAATGGCGCAGCTGCACAAGCGGTCACCATCGGCTCTATCAACGGTGCATCAGCGTTAGTACTGCAAAGTGGTAGCGTCGGTACGACTTTGAACACGAATAGTAGCTACACGTTTAATATTCAAGGCACCCAAGTATTCTATGCCGACTTTGGTACCTTTGAGTTCAGGCCTTTGAACGACGCATCCGATGCATTCGTGGTAAAAAACCGCTCTAGTGGTGCTTCGGTCTTAAGGGTCAACACGCTCACTAATTTGGTCACGGCCACCAATATGACTGTTACCGGCAATCTAAACGTAGATGTCATTGACATAGCCTCTGGCAGCACCCTAAGCATCGGGAATACCTCTGCCAGTACCATCAACATCGGCACCAATGCTGCTGCCCACACCATCGCCATCGGTACTGGTGCGGCTGTCCAGGGCATCACCATTGGCTCCGGCAACAGTACCTCTAGCCTGGCACTCCAGACGGGCAGTGGTGGCTTTAGCCTCAACACTTCCGGAACTAGTACGTTTACTAGCGATAGTACTGGCCGAATTGTCATTAAACCGACCACTAATAATGCGGGGATATTCCGCGTTCAGGACAGTGGTGGTGTTGACCTACTGCAAGTAGACTCCGGTACGGACCTCATTACCATCGCTGCGCCAATTAACTCGAGCCGCTACATCCAGACTTCCAGCTACCTCAACCTCACAGTTGGAAGTACGACAAGCTTCATAACACCAGTGGGATCTACGGTTCCAACTAAGATAAATATTGTCTACTACGATCCAGGTAACGCTGGCCAAGTACTCGCCCTCGGTATCCCAAGTACGACCGCAAACGCTAACTCACGTGTCATCTCTGTATTCGACGCCCGAACTGGTGCGCACCAACCATCCATTGCGCTATTTAGTCCTAACGAAGCAAACGTCATTGGACTTAACTGGGACGGAAGTAACACTACGCCAGCAGTATCAACAACTACAACAGGCATCAACTTTAATGTAAATGGCAGCACAACAGTCCTCGGTATTAACCAGTCGGGAACAAATGCAATTGCCCAGTTAGGGTCGGCCGCTTCGTCAACTGGTCAACTTTTGCTCGCTAGCAGCTCGAGCGGCTCTATTATTACGTTACAAGCAGGTAGCACAGCTGCAAACTATACGACGGTACTGCCTACGAATGTCGGCAGTACCGGCCAGTGTCTATATGTAGCAAGTCTTGTAGGTGCAGTACAGTCACTCGACTATAAAACATGTGCCACTACTACGGGTGCGGGGTATGTAACGCTTCAGGGTAGCACTCCCGGTACCGCCGACACCGGTAATATAAACATATCAGGTACAGCAATCGCTGATATCTTGCAAGGTACGACCAAAGTACTTACGCCGCTTTTGGATACTATCAGCTCGGGCGTACTCAATGTCGGTACGACGAACGCGACCCAAATTAACCTCAACAAGAACGTCGTCGTCGCTGCTGCGCAGTATATAACTCTGGTAGGTGGTATAACAAGTACTCGCCCAGTCACCCCAGCAGACGGTACGCTTTACTACGACCAAACCACCAAGACGTTGCTCGTGTACGCGAACAGTCGTTGGCAGTCGTATGGTGGTAATGCCGCAACCAAGATTGTTGCGATGGGTACGGCAACGGGTTGTAGCGGTTCGTCACCAGTCGCTTCTGGCTCCCCTGACGGTGCCGACTTTATCTCGACATCGTGTACTTCATCCCAAACTACGATAGCAAGCGCTATCACCGCGCTGCCTGCTGGTGGCGGTACGGTTTACCTCATGGAAGGTACCTACATCATTGACGGTACTATCGCACTACCTAACAACGTACGCCTAACGGGTTCAGGCCGAAATACAATCATCAAGCTCAAAGACGGTATCAATGCCGGTATAGATGCAATATCTGACACCGCAACAACAAATGTTGAGATATCTAACCTTCGTCTAGACGGTAACAAAGCAAATAACTCTTCGGGTACGCAACGGGGTATTAATATGAACGGCGTAGGTAGCGGTACTGGTACATCAGGTGTTCCGGGCGCACATATTAGCAACGTGTTTATTAAAGACTTCAGGACAAATGGAGCGTACCTTAACGGCTCACCTAACTCAGTAATCACGGGTAGCGTGTTCGAAAATATTGGTACTACGACCAGCGACTATGCGATTGGATTACTAGCAACTGGTTACATAACCGTAACCAGTAACCTAATCCAGGGTTCTGTCGGGTATGGTATAAACGCGAGTAGCGATAGTAACACTATAACGGGCAACACTATCGAAGGATCTGGCAACTATGCTATTGGTGCTGGAGGTAGCTACATTACCATAAGTGGCAACACACTAAGAGGCAACGTACATGGTATCGATGCCGGTAATGACGGGCTTATTACGGGCAACGTCATAGTCGGTAATACTACTCGCGGAATTTACATCTCGGGCGCAGGCATGACCGTCACCGGTAACAATATTGTGGCCAACGCTATCGGAATCTATGCTGTTAATGGGTCACGAAGTACCGTAACGGGTAACACAATCACGCAGAACACAACAAACGGTATATCGTGGCTAGGCGGTTCAAGTAACGTAATATCGGGCAACAAATTTTACGACAATGCCGGTTCGGGTAGTGGCTCGACGATTGATCTTAGCGGAACGGCTACGGATATTACCATATCCAGTAACTCTATAACAGATACGGCGGGTACAGGTAGCGCAATTAAGTTGGCTTCTAACTCACTCAATATATACCTATCGGGCAACACGTATTCTGGTACTGGTGCGACGAGTATTAACGATGCTAGTGGCACTACTATCTATGCGAACCAGGTAGACAGCAATGGTAACCTCATTAACCGTAACCAAGGTGGTTTGACCGTCGGTAAGACGTCAGCTTCGTACACACTGGATGTCCAGGGGTCTATGCGCACGACCGCGTTGCCAACACCAGCTGCCCCAACTTTGGTTAAAGTCGGTGCTACGGGTGCGCTGACCTGGGGCTACAAGGTGTCGGCTCTCGATGGCTTTGGTGAAACCCTCGCCTCCACAGAAACGACGCTGAGCAATGGTGTCAGCCCGCTCACTGGGTCAAACTACATTACGATTAACTGGGTACCTATTGGTGGTGCCGTACAGTACAAGGTCTTCCGTACCACCTCTGGTGGAACACCTGCTACCACTGGCCTCATTGGCACAGTTGCTGGCAACGTGCAGACATTCAACGACACCGGTATTGCAGCTTCAGGCGCGGTCGCGGCCTCAAACACCACTGGTGCTGGAGTCTTTGCCGGTGCACTCCAAGGCGGCTCACTCGATAACTCGGCAGCAGCCTCATTGAGCATCGGTGCCACCAACGCTACGGCAATTACTCTGGGTAAGACAAGTAGCAACATCCAAACAACCATCAACGGTACGGCGCTGTTCAAACCAACCAGTGGCAACGACTCGACAACAGCTGTACAAATTCAAAAAGCCGACAGCACCGTCCTATTTACCGCAGATACAAGCGGTATGCAAATTATCATTGGTACAGCTGGAAATACGATAACACTTTCGAGCAATGGCATTGTACTAGCGGGAAATGCGCGAAATTCAAAGAAGATTGTACTCGCTGCGGAATATGTGGGTGCTGTTTTGGACGCATCCGGGAGTAATAACAGCGGTACTATGACCAGTGGAATTGACGCGACGCCTCGTATGAACTTCTACAGGTGGACTACTACACAAACAGGTACGGCCCAAACGTATGATGTGGTGGTACAGGTGCCGATACCGAGTGATTTCGATTCCTGGAACAGCAACCCGCTCACCATCTCGACTTATACTACCAACACCACCAATGGCACTGCCACCATGGAGGTAAGAGATTCGGGCAACACCCAGATATGTAACTTCGTTGCTATCAACCCAGGCTCAACGTTAACATGGGTTGCAAACAACACAGCATGTACGCTCAGTAGCGGTACTTATACGCCCGGTGACTATCTCACCATTCGCGTGCGGCTATCATCGATAAGCAATGCAAACATACAAGTAGGAAATATCGTATTAAATTATAAGAGTAAGTTCTAGAGTACAGCGTTACGAATTGACCGCAAGGGTGGTGCGGGGAAGTGATATTTGTTACACTAAGCATAAGTACAAAAGTAACAAATATCACACGTGCTTAAAACAAATATTCAGTATCAGATTAATAGAAGTAGGGTCGTGGCTGAGCTTATAGGGCACGGGCGACTGCTTCGTCTTGGGTTAGCTCTTTTAATAGTGAGCAGCACACTTGTGCCTATTGCCCAGGAAATTAGCAGTCAACAGAGGTACAATCTAAGCACTAGCACCATACGGCTAGTTGGCGAGACAAATAAAAACCTCGCAAAAAAGATTACATTTGATGCTCAGAACTCGCAGTGGCAGTTTAATAAAGACGGCATCAAGGCCACAGAATCTCAAAAGGGCGCCGACCCACTCCAAGCATTGCGATCGCAAATCGGTGGTGCGGGCAAAAAAGATGACAGCCTGTATTCTGTTGATTTGCCAACGGACGGCAAAAAAGGTGTCCGCTATTACGATAATAATACTGATTTGTCGTTTAACGTGGCGCCAGAATTTTCAGTTACCGATGGGCAGGTGCGAAACGGGAAGTTGGTATACCCAATTTCTGATGGGGCAAAAATCGTTTACACGGCTATGAATAATGGTATGAAGGAAGATATTGTACTGTCGCACAATATTGGAAATGCACTGCAATTTCGGTACCAGTTAGATTTGCCGGAAACTTTACAGGCAAAAATCTTGAGTGATGGTTCGGTGGGAATTTACTCGGCCGATCCGACACTTTTTGGGGACATTAGTTTTGGAACTGACATGGACAGGGCGAAGATCGAGAGTGCCCGACTGACAGCCGTAAAGGATCATTTGTTGTTCGCCATTCCCGCGCCAATTATCAAGCAATCAGGTGCTGAACAGATGCGTGCGACGGCACAATTCAGATTAGAAGGCACTGAACTAATTTTGTATGCAAATAATATGAACAGTGTGACGTACCCCGCGAGCGTTGACCCAAGTGTGGTCGTCACCAGCACCAGCGACTTTACATCCGGCAACAACGAAGGCAATATTGACTTCAATAATGGTCAAATAAATCGTGGCGGGTTGTCGGGTGGGACAACTGGATCCTGGACATCTTTGAGTAATTTTAGCGCTGCCGCAAGAGCCGATTTCGTAAGTGTGGCCTACAACGGCAATATGTATATGCTGGGCGGCCAAGACGGCACTAGTACGGCTTACTACAGTGATGTTACATTTGCGCCTATTAATAGTGACGGTACGCTCGGAACATGGACAGCAACCACGAGCTTTACGGGTGATCGATCAGATCATACCTCTTTTGCATATAACGGCTACATGTATGTGATTGGTGGTACGGGTCTGAGTGCCAATTATAGTGATGCGCAATACGCGCCTATAAATAGCGACGGTACGCTCGGAACATGGACTTCGACGAGCGGATTACCCTTAACCATTTACAACCACGCGAGCGCAGTCTACAACGGTAATGTGTATATTTTGGGGGGTGTAGACAACACCTCTACCTTTACATCAAGTACCGTAAGATATGCACCACTCAATGCCAACGGCACAATCGGAACATGGGGAACCACAACTAACTTTACGACAGCTCGTAACAGTGCCTCGGCGCTTGCATACAACGGGTATTTATATATTGCGGGTGGATACACCGGAAGTGCATCTCTTAATGATGTACAGTATGCTCGAATAAATGCCGACGGTACCATCGGCACATGGTCCGCGACGGCAGGGCTCGTAAATGCACGTAATCACTTTGGGTTTGTAGCGGCCAAAGGCTACGTATATGCAATCGCCGGAAAGGTAGGCGGAACTGCCTCGAGCATCGTCGAATATGCTCAGATAAATTCTAATGGCTCCATTGGCTCATGGGCGACAACCGCAATCATTTCACCAGCACGATTTTCGGCAGGGACGACGACGTACAACGGGTATTTATACATGATGGGTGGCGCAGACAATCTTAGTAATCCGATGTCTGATGTGCGGTATGCAAAAATCGATCCCGCAGGTGTACTTCGACCATATGTGACGGATGCGAGCAGTCCGGCAACGGCCAGGGCTTGGTCGGCAGGCGTTGCCTATAACGGGTATTTGTATATGGTAGGTGGCTGTACTGCGGTGTCGGCGGATACGTGTTCGACGGCCAGCACTGTAGTCTCGTATGCGCCAATAAATGCCGATGGCAGTATTGGGACATGGGCTAACACTACGAATGCCTTGCCGGCAGCCAGGGGAATGGGTGCGGTGGTTGCCGACCAAGGACGGCTATACTTTATCGGTGGCAGGCCAACTTCGACGACGGTCAGTGCCACAGTTTATTATGTAGGTTTGAACACGTCGACAGGCAATACAACGGGAGCGTGGACATCGGTAGCTTCACCGACAGGCCTGACAGCACGCTATGGTCATGCGGCTGTAATGTATAACAGCAGCTTGTATATACTGGGTGGCTGCACGACAGCGAGCGGTGCCTGCGCGGCGTTCCAAAATGATGTCGAGTACGCCAAACTCAGCAGCAGCGGAGGCTTTGCTACTAACCCCAGTTGCGCCAATAACTTTTGCCCCCTCACTAGCTTTACGACGGCGCGACGAGGACTTTCGTCGGCGATAGTCGGCAACACAATTTATATTAGCGGTGGTACTCACGCTACATCTGACACAGCTTGTAATACGACGGCGAGCACTAACTGCTCGGATATCCAGTATGCTGCTATAAATGCTGATGGCACACTCGGGGCATGGACGTCGACAACTAATATGCCGACGGCCCGTTATGATCATTCATTTTATTTCGAGAAGGGGTATTTGTACGCCGGCAGCGGCAAAACGGCGGCGGCAACATTCCTGAACAGTGTTACTTATGCTAGACTCACTGCTTCTGGTGCAATAGCGGCAGATTCTGGGTGCGGCAGTGCCTGGTGTACGACACAATCGGTCACGACATCTAGAGGCGGCGAAGCCTACGCATCGTACAGGGGCAGCTTGTACGTAATTGGCGGACAAACGGCTACATCGACCGTCGCCGCTACTGCCTATTCTGCCGAAATTAACAACGGCGGCATGGGTAAGGTAGTATCCACCAATGCCGGCACAGCACTCGCATCTACCCGTGAATCACTGGCAACGGTGGCGTATAAGGGTTATCTGTATGTCCTGGGGGGCAGTAGCTCCGCGGCGGTTTCTGCTGATGTCCTCTACGCCCCCATAAATACTAATGGCGCTCTGGGTAGCTGGCTGTCTACCACAAGCTTTACGATTGCCCGACGTGATTTAGACGCAGTCGCGTATAACGGGTATATGTATGTACTTGGCGGAAATGATGGGTCCGATTTAAATGATGTGCAGTACGCTCCGATACACGACGATGGCACGGTCGGCTCGTGGGTGAGTACGTCTAGTTTTACGACGGCTCGCAGCAGATTTACCGCGGTAATAAGCAACGGCTACATGTATATTTTGGGTGGGCTGAACAATTTTTCAATCTTAACTGATACGCAGTACGTCGCGATAAATAGTGATGGCACACTCGGTACATGGACGGGGACGACCAGTATCGCTAGTGGACGCGAAGCCCCAGCAATTACGAGTGCAAATGGGTATGTATATGTAACCGGTGGTTGGACCGGTAGCGCATATGCCAACGATGTGCAGTACGCACCCCTTAATTCAGATGGTACCATCGGTACCTGGTCAACAACTACAAGCTTTACGAAAGCACGATATCGTCACAAAGTCGTGGCATATAATGGCAATCTGTATTTAGCGGGAGGCAATAACGCCAATGTTCAGCAGGCAGATGTACAGTATGCCCCGATAAACGCCAATGGCACACTTGGCAAATGGCAAAGTACCACTGGTCTTACTACGGCCCGAGAAAGTTTTGGCTTTAACGTCTATAACGGCTACTTGTATACGACGGCAGGATGGAATGGTGGCGAGCAAAGCAGCGTGGAATATGCCCTCCTCGATTCGCAAAGCCGGGTGGGGAATTACTCGAAGCTCATTGACCTTGGTTCTACTTTCAGTCTTTCCGGCTTCTCTTATAATGGTGTCGTACCAGGCGGGGGTGCAACAATTGTATTTCGGACAGCCGGAAGCGACGGACTGTTCAACTCCGCAGCTAGTATCAACACGCTCAGTGGTTCGGGCACGGGTGCGGTCTGTGGCACCGGCGGCGGTGGTGGTGGTACGCGTTATGTCTGGTTAGGAGTAACCCTTGATGATACGCAGGGTGGAGCGGCATTTGCAGATAGCAGTGGTACAAGTAACGCCATGCTGAGTGACATCTCTGTTAATTATGCCGGGGGCGGGCAGCATCCAAGTCCCCAGCAGCGACTTCGCGGAGGCAAGTTCTTCCAAACAGAGGCGCTCCAACCCCTCGACACCTGCGGACCATAATATGTGTCATTTGTCACTTATTCTTGAGGTGACAAGCATAAGAGGTGTAGCATTAGCGTAATAATCGCTAATTGCCGGAGTGTGAGTTACGAAAACCAAAATGAAGCGTCTTTCACGGAAGGTAATCGGCTCGACTGCTCGCGGGCGCGTACTTCGGGTTGGGCTGGTGGTCCTTATTGTCGCCAGTGTCGCGATCCCCGTAGTGCAAGAGGTTTTTGCCCAAAGACGCTACAAACTCGACGCGGCAACGCTGGCACTCGTCGGCCCAACTAACCGTAACTTGACCAATAAATTTTCGTACGATGGATCGAAAAGCCAGTGGCAGTTTAACAAAGACGGCATCGTACCAGCAGGCCAAGACAATCCGCTCGAGGCACTGCGCAATCAGACAGGTGGTGGGGGTAAAAAAGATAAAAGTTTGTACTCGGTCGATTTGCCCACCGATGGCCAGAAAGGGATTACCTATTACGATAACGACACGCAGCTGTCGTTTACGCTCGAACCGACGTTTAAGGTTGGCAAGGGTGCAGAGCGTGACGGTCGGCTGATATATACGTTCCAGGACGGCGGCAAGCTGGTATATACCGCCAAAAATAACGGTATGAAAGAAGACATTATCTTGCCGCACGATATGGGCGATAGTTTGCAGTTTAGTTACAAACTCAATCTGCCCGAGACTATGCAGGCAAAAATATTAGAAGACGGTTCGGTTGGGATATATTCGGCAGACCCGGCACTGTTTGGCAATATAAGTTTTGGGACCGATACCGACAAAGCCAAAGTGGAGAGTGCACGCAAAACGGCCACCAAAGACCATCTGTTATTCGCGCTGCCGGCACCCGTTATTAAGCAGACTGGCGATGGCAACATGTCGGCTTCGGCCGCCTTCACGCTCGATGGTGACACGCTGCACGTGAAGGCTCATGGCTTAAGCAAGCTGACCTATCCCGTTGCCGTTGACCCGAGCGTTATTATTACCAGCTCTAGTGATTTCACCAAAGGCAATAACGAAGGCAATATCGATTTTGGAAGTAACCAGCTCAACCGTGGAGGGCTCACCGGTGGGACATTCCCAAACTGGACTCTTGCCAACAATTTTACGAACGCACGCTATGATCATGCGAGTGTTGTATATAACGGCTACATGTATGTATTAGGCGGTTTTGGCGCCACTTACTATAACGATGTGCAGTATGCGTCTGTTTCGGGGAGTACAGTGGGCACTTGGGCATCTACTACCAGTTTTAGTAATTCCCGGGCTGGACTCACCGCCGTTGTATATAACGGCTACATGTATGTATTAGGCGGCTACAACGGTGCCACACAATACAACGACGTCCAGTACGCCCCCATCAATGCCAATGGCACCGTTGGTACTTGGGCATCTACTACCAGTTTTACGACGGTTCGCGATTCGCACGGCTCAGTCGCCTATAACGGCTATTTGTATGTGGGGGGTGGCTATGGCCCATCAGCAGAACTCAACGACGTCCAGTACGCCCCCATCAATGCCAATGGCACGGTAGGCACATGGACAAGCACTACTGCTTTTACCAACACTCGTTACCAACTGGGCATGGTCGCTTATAACGGCTTTCTTTACGTTCTAGGCGGTCAGCACATCAGCACATATTATAGTGACGTGCTATACGCCCCCATCAATGCCAATGGCACGGTAGGCACCTGGACCGCGACATCAAGCATGGTCAACACGCTCTCTGACATGGGGACCACAGTCTATGACGGTTATTTGTATGTTATGGGCGGCAGAAATGCAGGTGGATATGCCGAGGGTCAATATGCACCCATCTATGCTAATGGTAGCGTGGGCACGTGGAGTAATGACACAGGCTTCTTTAGCTCCGCTCGTTACTCAAACGCCGCCCTGGCGTACAACGGGTATGTGTATTCAACGGGGGGGCAGGGCTCAGGAAACTTGTCGGATGTAACATATGCTCAGATTAAATCAGCAGGTGCGACAGGGACTTACAACACTACAACTGCGCTCGCAACAGCGCGACGAAGTGTCGTATCTGTTGCGTATAACGGATATCTCTATGCAATTGGCGGAAATACCAACGAAACCACTGGTCAACTTACCACTGTCAGTTACGCTACTATTAACAGTGCTGGCACCATAGGTGCCTGGGCAAACTCGACTGCGTTTACGACAAAACGTGCCTATTTTTATGCGGCTGCGTATAACGGATATATGTATGTAGTTGGAGGCCGAACGGGTAGTAGCACTGTAACGAACAGTGTGTATTATTCGGCTATTGCCAGCAATGGTACGGTTGGAGCTTGGACGGCCACTACCTCGTTTATCAATGGCCGCCAACAATTTGGCGGTGCAATATATAACGGCTATATGTATATTGGCGGTGGCGATAATGCGGGAGGGACCCAGTATAGTGATATTCAATATGCAGCAATCAACACTGCGGGCACCCTCGGCGCGTGGCATTACACCCATAACTCGACCGACGATAGCACGACCTATGTGTCCGGTTTTACTACCGCACGCGAAGGACTGACAATTACGGCCGCAGCAGGTTATTTATACGTTATGGGCGGCTGGAATGCTGGCGGAGCGGGTACGTACTATAACGATGTCCAGTACGCCGCGCTTAATGCCGACGGTACTGTCGGTACATGGGCGACAACTACCAGTTTTACTACCACACGCCAGGGGCATAATGCGGTTTTTGCTAATGGGTACCTCTATATTGCGGGTGGCTCCAATGCTTCGTATCAAGGAGATGTTCAGTATGCGCCAGTTAATACCAATGGTACCGTTGGAACCTGGGTCGCGAATACCAATTTAAGCGGGCCAACAAACAGTACACGTGCTAACTTTGGTATGGCATACTATGCCGGTTTTATGTACGTGGTGGGTGGTTTTGATAGCACCAGTGCTTATCTTAGCGAAGTTCGCTATGCCCAAGTCAATAATGGTGGCTCGGGCACGGTAGGGGCGTGGACCACGAGCGGAAACAACTTTGCGACAGCGCGCAAGTCAACGCGCACCACAGTATACAACGGATATTTATATATAGCTGGTGGAGAAAACAGCATTGGCGGTGCAATAACTGACGTACAATACACCTTAATCGGTAGTGACGGCAGTATTGGCGCGTGGACAACTGACAGTCATACCTTCACAACGTCACGGCAATCCCACGGATTAGTAGCCTATAACGGGTATCTCTATGTTATAGGAGGAGATTGTGGGGGAGGCTGCTATTACAAAGATGTGCAGTATGCCCCAATCGGATCTAGCGGCGCATTAACTGCTAACTTTGCTGCTACTACAGATATTCATGCAACGGTAGGCAGAACTGACTTCGGAGCGTTTGCATATAACGGTTATATGTATGTCGTAGGCGGCTGGGATGGCACAATTGACCATGACGACACCCGGTATGCTGCAATAAATAGTAATGGAACGCTGGGTACTTGGGCGGACGCAGGTAGTAATTTTACCAACGCCCGTGGAGACATGGGTTGGGCTGTGAATAACGGGTACCTGTATATTGCGGGCGGAAACGGTGCAGCAACCTATAATGACGTACAATATGCTGCAATAAATAGTAATGGCACGCTGGGCACTTGGAAAATGGCAAATGGGTTTAATGGCATCCACCAATACCCTATTCTTTACGCTGCAAATGGTTATCTGTATCTTGCGAGTGGTTCAACCACAGGCTCGGACTATCTTGCCGATGTGCAGTATGCATCAATTAATGCCAACGGCACTATATCGTCTTGGCGACACTCAACACCACTGGCAATAGCAGTGAACGAGGCTGCTGGACTTATATATAATGGATTTTTGTATGCTGTTGGGGGCCGCGAAACGGGTGGTTCGGTCACTGCAAAAACACGCTACGCACCCCTTAGTATCATTGCGCGAAAAGGACAATACTCGAAACTGATAGACTTTGGTGGTGAGTATGCGCTGAGTACCATTGCCTATAATGGAAGCATTCCAGGAGGGCTTGCGAATATTTCGGTAAAAACTGCCAGCTCAACAGGTACACTTGGTTCAGCCGCTCTTGCTTCCGGCCTGAGTACGGTAGCAGCGTGTACTGCAGGCACAAACCGTTATGCCTGGATGCTGGTTACTCTCGACGACACTACAATGGCCGCCTTTCCGGACTCGGTTAGTTATGCGAATGCTACAGATATCACAGTAAATTATGTCGTAAAGCACCCCGATCCAAATGTACGGTTACGTGGCGGTAAGTATTTTGCTCAGGAATTGCTACAGCCGCTCGATTCGTGCGGACCATGATGTGTTAAATCGCACACCATAAGCATTGTGGTTGCCTGTAAAATCAACTATTATGAAAATTAATGTTATTGAGCAGGGGAAATTCATTGAGCGGCATTCGATTCACTCGTGTTATATCATTCGTTCGAGCTCATAAAGCGAGTGTGGCCAGTGCTTCGATTGCTGTGGTGGCGATTGTTGTTGTCGGCGCATTTCTGATACTTACTAAAGCCGCTGGTTCTATAGTATCGACCGAAGCAGACAGCGGTACTCGGAGCGCTCAAGTTTCTGTCGTAAACGATACGACGGCATCGGGAAGTAAAGCGGTGAAGTTTACTGCTGCTCCACCGGTCACCGGTAATTGCGTCGGAGCAGCCAATACTCCGGGTGGCCCGGATCCGTGGGGTGGCTGCTGGCCTGGTCCCCAGAACACCGGTTACCCGCACGGACTACCAGGCGATACTCGCACTCCAGTTACGCTCACGCCATACACTGGGACGTGCAGCGTCCACTCTGATATGGTGATTGATTCCCAGATTATCGATTGCGGGATGGATGTCTATAATAATGTCACTATCCGCAATAGTCTTATAACACAACCAATAAATACGAACAGTGACACGGCGCACCTTACCATTATCGATACCGAAATTGATGGCGGCACTAGCCGATATCAATCGGTTGGTATCGGTAACCTGACGTTGCTACGGATTAATGCTCACAATAACCAACATGCTGTTCACTGTAATGATACCTGCGATGTTCGTGACAGCTGGATGCATGACCAATACACCGTCAACACCAGCGACTGGCATCAGAACGGGTACCTCAGCAACGGCGGCAATAATCATCAAGTCGTGCATAATGTAGCGATGTGCCAGGGCAACTGCAGCGGAAATATAACGTTTATCCCCGACGCGAATTCCAATAATGTCCTAGTCGATCGCAACCTGTTTCAGTATTCGCCTACGAGCTCGTACTGCTTCTATGGTGGCGATAGTTTCGAGACACCAACCAAGACAGGTATCGCTACTAATATGACTGTTAGTAATAACATCTTCATGCGCGGCGCCAATGGCAATTGTGGTCAATACGGCCCAGTAACTGCTTTTAATGCCAGTCGTACGGGCAATCAATGGATAAACAATAAATGGGATAACGGAACGCTTCTGACGCCATGAGTTTGGCGCGTTTTCGTCGGCTCAAAAACCGTATTCTCGTTAATCGACGTCAGCTGTATCTTTCGCTTGCGGTAGTTGCGGCGATTGTTTTAGTCGGAAGTATACTCTTGCTCACTAAAGCTGCCGGTTCAATAGTCTCAACCGAAACCGAAACTGGCACCAAAAGTACGCAAGCAGTGCAAGTAAGTGACGCGACGGCATCCGCCGGCAAAGCGGTGAAGTTTACGCCCCCTTCGCTAACACCGACTTGTACCGGCAAGCCAAACGCTACGTGCACCGGCGTACCGGTGGGCACCACCCTGACAATTGTAACGGGCGATCAGACCTACAGCACCGATGGTCAGGTGCTTTCTGGCCTCGATATTCGGGGTAACGTGCAAATTACGGGTAAAAACATCACCATCAAAAACTCGATTATTCGCGGCGGCAACTTGCCGTGCACCAACAGTAACCAAAACACGGCGCCGCTGTGGGTGCGCAGCGATGTTGGGGCGACTAATTTTACGTTCCAGGATTCCGAATTGTATCCGTCAAACCCCACAGCTTGTCAGGATGGCATCTGGGCGTCGAACATAACAATACTTCGCGCTAACATTCATGGCGCAGTTGACGGTATCAAGGCAGACAACAACATCACCGTCAAAGATTCGTATATCCACGACCTGTCCTGGTTTGCGTCTGACCCGAACCAGGGTGGTGGTCAGACGCATAACGACGGCTTGCAAACATATCGCTGTAACTCCAATATTTTGGTTCAGCACAATAACATCGATCTGAGCACAACAACCAACGGTAATGCCGCTTACCAGATTACTCAGGACTACGGCATTCGTTGTGTGAATATTGTAATTGATGACAACTGGCTCGATGGCGGGGGTTGCACCATCAATATTGCCCATAAAACACTTGCTAACTTGACAGGTGTAGCTCTTACTAACAACCGTTTTGGTCGTACTAGGGAATACGCAAACTGCACCGTACTCTTGTCGACGCAGTCAACGCTTAGCGCCTACACGGGTAATGTGTGGGAGGACACGGGCTTGCCAATTCCTGCACCGCAAGTGCACGACTAGTAACTTCGGTGACTCATGTGTGCATAAAACATTTCACGGCATTTCACGGTTTACCTGTGCGGTGTTAAATGATACCCTTATGGTTAGAAGAGGTAACATACAAACATGAGTCATGTCATCGCAGTGCTGAACCAGAAAGGGGGGGTCGGTAAAACAACGACCGCTATTAATCTGGCAGTATATCTCGCTAAGCAGGGCAATAGTGTGTTGCTTGTCGATCTGGACCCACAGGGTAATGCCACCAGTGGTCTGGGGCTCGAAAAAGCCGCAACAGATCAAGGTACGTACGATGTTATGCTTGGTCAAGCGAAAGCCATGGACGCTGTAAAACCTGCCCAAGATAAACTGCATGTTTTGCCAACTGACGCACAACTGGCAGCACTCGAAATCGAGTTAGTAGAACACCCGGAGCGAGAGTTTATCCTCAAAAAAGCTCTGGCAGACTTGGAATACGACTATATCTTTATTGATTGTCCGCCGGCGCTCAGTCTGCTTACTATCAATGCTTTGACGGCGGCCGACAGCCTCCTTATACCAGTCCAGGCTGAATATTACGCGCTGGAAGGGCTCAGCCAGTTGCTGCAGGTTGTGCAGATGGTGCGTTCACAGCTCAACCCCGGACTCGACCTGCTGGGGGTGGTTATGACCATGTACGATAGCCGTACGCAACTCTCGCAACAGGTGAAAAAAGAAGTCGAGGAGCACTTTGGTGACAAAGTGTTTGATGTTGTTATCCCCCGTAATGTTCGCCTGGCGGAAGCTCCCAGCTACGGTAAGGCAATTTTTGACCATGATCGCTGGAGTAAAGGCGCTAAGGCCTACAAACACCTCGGCAAAGAGGTGCATAAGCGCGTGAAAGGGAAGACGAAGTCATGAGTGGCTTAGGTAAAAAAGGTTTAGGCCGCGGATTTGACGCGCTGATTCCGACAAATTTTGATAGCAGCGTGTTGCTCGACGAAGATGAGCGTATTCAAAAATTACCAGTCGAGAAATTAACCCCTAATCCCAAGCAGCCACGACAATTTTTCGACGATGAAGCCCTGGCCGAGCTTGCCGATTCTATTAAGCGGCACGGTATATTACTGCCGCTTGTCGTGATTGTTCACGGGAACGGGTACCACATCATCGCCGGTGAGCGCCGCTGGCGCGCCGCTAAAATCGCCAAGCTTACTATGGTGCCCGCGATTGTCCGAACCTTAGCAGAAATAGAACAGCTGGAGATTGCGCTTATCGAAAACGTTCAGCGAGTCGATCTGTCGCCACTGGAGCAAGCAGTGTCGATTGAGCGATTGCATGACCAGTTCAATGTATCGTACGAAGAGATAGCTAAGCGCCTTGGCAAAGCCGCTTCTACGGTTAATAACATCGTACGTTTACTGCACTTACCGACAGAAGCCCAGCAGGCACTTCGCGAACTCAAGATTTCCGAAGGTCACGCTCGCACGATTTTATCGCTCAAAGATGTGCCTGACAAGCAGCTGTATCTGCTGAATGCCATCCTGGAATATGGCTGGTCGGTACGTCAGGCAGAACGTTATGTCACGAGTCTAAAAGAAGGTGCCAAAACCGAAGCCGCCGCGAAAGCCCGCGTTGAAACCGAAAACCCCGCTACAAAAGCACTCAGCAAACGGCTTGGAACAGCGGTGCATGTTCGCCGCACTGCCAAGGGTGGGAAGCTGGAAATTACATTTAAAGACGACGACGAGTTCGAAAAACTCATCAAAATCCTCGGCTAAATTATTGTTTTTATTGTTCCCTCTGGCGGGAACCGGCCAGTTACTTTTGGCATAGCCCAAAAGTAACCAAAAGGCCTAGGACTAACGTTTTACCGCCAGGAGCCTCTAACTTATTGGGAGCTTGGCTGCGGAACTCGACCCACTGGGTCTCGAACAGTCCTCGCCAGCCAAGCCCGCTCCCAATAAGTTTTCAGCTCTTGGGGCAAAGCCGAGGTCCGCATGAGCTCATGTGCTCAAGGGCCCTCTCGACGTTTCCCGGAGCAGATGTTCGTAAAACCGACAAGGTAAAGTCCGGACGTGTCTGAGGAACGAATGTGACGAGTTGTCCGGGCTATTGTCGGGTTTGACAACAGCTGCCCGAGAACCAAAGAGCTGGGCCTAAGCCTTTGCCTACTTTCTGCTATGAGAAAGTAGGTGCCTGGTTCTGGGCATGACAGAACATGACAGGGTTCTTGCCAGAGGGAACATTAAGGAGGGACTACAAAGGCAATGTTTAGAACTTTTTGATGTTGCCAATAGGGAAAACACGAATCACGAGTTTGCCGACGATTTGATTGGCATCGATAGCACCAAAAGTACGTGAATCGAGCGAGTCGGGACGGTTATCGCCACAAACAAAGACCTGGTTGCTACTAAGCGTAATATCGATATTTCCAGCGGTGTAGGGAATAACAGAACCGTAGGCAAGCGTCTTGTCGGGCTGGAAACCACTAGGATGTGCAGAGTTATAAATAGTGACATGTCCATCTTGGACCACAACGTGGTCGCCGGGCAGGCCGATAACTCGTTTGATAAGTTGCTTGCTATTGTCTTGGCCGTATTGGGCGAGGCCACTTTCGATAAATACAATAACATCGCCGCGATTGGGAATGTATGCATGATGTGTCAGGCGCGCCCACGTACGAGGGGTTTTCCAGACTATCAGGCGATCTTGGTTTTGCAGGGTCGACTCCATACTAGGTCCGTCGACTTCGTAAGACTGAAAAACAAACGATATAAGGCCGATGGCTACCACGAGTGCTACTAGCAATACTCCGACGGTAGAGAGAATCTCCCTGAAGAGACTCGGCGGCTTTGGCTCGCTGGTCTGAATAAGTGAGGAATTAGGGTCCATTAATCGTAAACTATACCGTACTTTCAATATTTATGCACACGGTTTACGTAAGCGCTATGAGCCGTTATACTTGATTGAGTAATCGCTTATGGATAATTTTAGAGATGCTGCGGGACGACCCCGTCAGCGACCCACCATCGATGGATTTGCCCAAAACAGAAACGAATTCAAAAATTCGCGGCATGCCTATCTGGACAGACCAAGAGTCCGTCCACTTTCTTCGGTGGCGCCCGCCATCCAGCCGACACCAGTAGCCCCCGTACGACCACGCGCACCACAACTTTCGGTACAACCAGCTACTATTGCGCCACAGCGTCAGGTGCCTCAACAGCAAGTACCGCCGACTCGGGCCGCAGCCAGAACGCTGCCGACCATTAATATGTCACTGCCTGGTGCGGAAGAACTGATCAAGCATCAACCGGTCGTTAAACACCGCAAATTTTATAAGGCACGCACCTGGGTATTCCGGGGTGTCGTGACGGCGCTCGTGCTTGTTATCGGCCTAGGCGGCCTGTTGTTTGCTCAGGGATTCATGAAAGTTCACAAAGTATTTAAGGGCGGGGCGACTGCAGCAGCGCTTCAAAAAGATGTTAACCCCAACAAGCTCAAGGGCGAGGGTGATGGCCGTATCAATATTCTGCTCATGGGTATGGGCGGTGCCGGGCATGACGCACCCGATTTGACCGACACCATGATGATCGCTAGTATCGACCCTGTCAACAAGACGGCCAGTCTAGTGAGTATCCCGCGTGATATGTGGGTCATGATGCCCAGCGGCGCCAAAATGAAGCTCAACGCGGCCTACGAAACCGGCAAGTATAAGTACCTGGGCAAGATCGATAACAGCAATGCCAATGATAACGCCGTAAAAGCCGGTTTTGTCACTGCCGATCAGACCGTAGAAGATATCACGGGCATTGCCATCCACTACAATGCCCTCATTGACTTCCAGGCTTTTCGCCAGGCGATCGACACTGTCGGTGGGGTAGATGTAAACGTACCCGAGCAGTTGTTTGACCCAACGATGGCGTGGGAGAACAACCATAACCCGGTGCTGGCAAAAGCTGGCCTGCAGCACTTCGATGGGGTCCACGCGCTTATATATGCCCGTTCGCGCGAGACAAGTTCTGACTTTGCCCGTTCGCAGCGCCAGCGAGCACTGCTGCTCGCCCTGAAAGATAAGGTAGTAAACCTGGGCACACTCAGTAATCCGGTTAAAATATCGCAGCTTATGAGCGCCTTCGGCAATAATGTCCATACCGATCTCAGCCTGAACGACACCGTCAGCCTGTACAAAATTTTCAAAGATATTAGTAACACAAACGTCGCTTCGGTTGGTCTGGCCGATGCCCCAAATAGTTACCTCACCACCGATAATGTTAATGGCCAGTCGGTCGTACGACCGAAAGCCGGCTTCTTCGACTACACGGCAATTCGTACCTTCCTCCGTGGTGCGCTGACAGACGGCTACATCAAAAAAGAGAACGCCAATATTACAGTGCTCAACGGTACAGCTCGTGCCGGCCTTGCGACCGAAAAGGCAGACGCGCTTAAATCGTATGGCTATAACGTGGGCACTATTGCCAACGCTCCCACGCAGACCTACGACACAACTGTAATTGTGGATCGCACGGGCGGCAAAGATAAGTACACGCGCCACTATCTCGAGCAACGCTTTGGCGTGAAAGCAACGACAAAACTTGCAGATTCGTCTATACTACCAGGGTCAGCAGACTTTATAATTATCCTGGGAAACGATGAAGCCACTAGTAGCGAAAATTAAGCCAGCCTCCGGTTTTGCCAATCTTTTACACCTTTTTTTGGTGCTGTTATTGCCACTCGTCATCTTTGTCCTGGTGGCAAACCAATTCGTTCAGCTCGCTCTAAGCGTAATTTTGTTAAGTAAATGGCGTATGTTTGCTGTACGTCCACGATTCTGGCCAGCTATCATCCGCGCCAATGCGGTAGATATTTTGGTGGGGGTATCAATAGTAATTTTCATGGCGCACACCCTCAGCGCTTCACTACAGTTCTTTTTTGCGATTCTGTACGGTGTGTGGCTGTTAGTCATTAAGCCGTCGCATAATACGTTTCTGGTATCTTTGCAGGCCTTGATTGGGCAACTGTGCGGCCTGATGGCGTTATTTATCGCTTGGTCGGCGGGTCCTCTTTGGGGACTTATCTTTGTGACGGCGCTTATCTGTTATGTCTCGGCACGTCACTATTTTGATGGGTTCGACGAGCCCTACGGTAAACTCCTTGCGTACCTTTGGGCCTATTTTGGAGCTGCGCTCCTGTGGTTGCTAGGGCACTGGCTGTTGTTTTATGGCATCATTGCTCAGCCTGTCGTGCTGCTGAGCGCAGTCGGCTATGGTTTAGCGTTACTGTATTATTTTGACCATACTAACAAGCTAAACAGCGCCTTGCAGCGTCAGTTTATATTCGTCATGCTTGCAGTGGTTATTATCATTTTGTCGTTTTCCGACTGGGGCGACAAAGTAGTCTAGTAAGGGGGTGCTATGAAGACAGATGACACAAAACCGACTCCAATAGAAGCTGGTACAGAAAAAATGACCGAACCGATATCGGAGAAGAAATCATATAGTGTTTCTTCGCGCCGAACCGGCCTCGCTGGCAATAGCCGTTTTGCGGTGCCGCACCTGCCGTCTTGGCATATCAACGATTTTGCACGCACCGTGCTTATCGCAGGCCTCGTTGCCATCATTGCTGGTTTTTATGGGGGTGCCTACGGTGCCCAGTCAAGCAGCGACGGGGTGCTGCGCGGGAATCTCAGCGACCAAAAGAAAATCGTCAGCAGCGAGAGCCAGCTTATTAGTAAAATTGCCAAATCGGTTGGCCCGAGTATTGTGTCGGTGAATGTCACGGGCACCTCCAGTGCGCAAACATCGTTGTTTGGATTTTCTCAACCCCAGCAGACCGCTAGTGCAGGTACGGGTATTATTATTTCGTCGAGCGGCATTGTGCTAACAAATCGACACGTCGTGCCAGTGGGGACGGACAGCGTCACGGTGACGTTGTCAGATGGAACAGAGCTCAAAGATGTCGAAGTACTCGGACGCACCAGCGAATCGGATAGTCTTGATGTTGCATTTCTGAAAATCAAAAACACGCAGGGCAAAAAATTAACACCTGCCGTAATTGGCGATTCGAGTAAGGTCGAAGTCGGCGATACTGTCGTAGCTATCGGTAACGCCCTAGGGCAGTTCCAAAACACTGTCACGTCTGGTATTATCTCGGGCTACGGCCGCAGCGTGCAGGCCAGCGATGGCAGCGGCACTAGTGACTCATCCGAAAACCTGATTGATCTATTTCAGACAGACGCGGCTATTAACGAAGGTAACTCGGGTGGTCCATTGGTCAATTTAAATGGCCAGGTGATAGGGCTAAACACGGCAATTGCCGGCAATGCGCAGAATATTGGTTTCTCGATTCCTATGAATGACATGACGGGCCTCATAAAGCAGGTCATGGAAAAGGGCAAGATCGAGCGTCCTTATCTGGGCGTACACTACGTGCTGCTGACCGACGATTATGCGTATCAGTACAACCTCAGCACCAAACGAGGCGCGTATATTCCGCCCGCAACTGATACGTCGGGACCATCGATCGTTGCAGGTAGTCCAGCCGATAGCGCTGGCTTAAAAGAAAAAGACATCATCACCAAGATTGACGGCACAACAATAGACGAAAGCCATAGCCTGACATCGCTGCTTGGCCAACACCAGCCCGGTGAGGCAGTAAAACTGACAGTTATTCGCGACGGTAAGACGCAAACTATTACGGCTACACTCGGGACTGCGCCGAGCGATCAGGGCTAAAAACCTGAATAAAATCTTCACTCTGTAGCAGTTGGTAGCCTGCGTCCGCGGCAATGTGAGCAAGTTCTTCGTGCTGCGGCGGCAAACTCTCGGTCAAAATATACCTTGGTTTGAATGGCAAATTAGCGATCTGTACGAACATTTCGCGGTACAAATCCAGTCCATCGGGGCCGCCAAAAATGGCAATTTTTGGTTCGTGCGTGGCAGCAGTATTTATATGAAAGCTGTCGGGTACATAAGGTAGGTTACAGAGCAGTATTTCATAATCTGCGTTGTAATTATTAATTAAATTATCCTGCAGAAGTACTACGCGTACGTTATGCATCTCTGCATTTTTTTTAGCAACCTCGAGTGTTTTTGGGTCGATATCGTGTAAATAGACAGTGTCGAGGCCCAACTCCAGGGCAGCAGTAATACCGAGCGCACCAGACCCGCTGCCTATATCAGCGAGCTTAACCTGCTGTTTTAGTGACAACTGCTTGAGAAGCGTAATCATCGTCTCGGACTCGGGTCGAGGCTCCAGCACATGTTCGTTGACGGTAAAATCACGGCCATAGAATTCGGTCTTGCCACGGATGTAGGCAAGGGGCACATGGGCGGCTCTGCGGGCAAGCATTTCGTCTAGCACAGTGATTTGTACAGGGGTGAGTTTTATCTCGGGGTGTGCAAGCAAATGAGCACGATTTGTGTTCAGTTGGTCTTCGAGCAGGACGAGCGCATCGAGCCGCGCCGTCGGCACGTCATGGCTCTTTAGCATTATTTCGGTGTTTTTCAACCAGTCACTAGTTCTCATGTTCTACTAGCTCGAGTATCCTGTCGACAGTCTGGGCGACATTACCGGAAGCATATACAGGCACAAAACCTGAGTCCAAAAAGCGCTTCATTAATATTGGGTATTTGCCAAGCTTGTCTTGTATATTTTGGTTGTCATCACCAACTGGTCGGGTTGGGCGAGTATCTAATCGCCGCAAATGTTCCTCTGGCGTCACATCCAGTACGATTAATTTATCAAACAGATGATAATAATCAGGCTGGTTTCCATAAATACCACCCAAGAACATTGTTTCATCTCGGGAAAGTGCTCGCTTTAAAACTGGCTCCTGCAGGTTCCATGAGTACGCGTGCCAATCAACAAATCCCTTAGGCCACTCTACTGGTTCGCCAGTTTCTCTTATTTCAAGTCTGGCGAGTCCAGGCTCGGCATCACCATCAATCGCAATGTAGCCTCGGCGGCCAAGTTCCTGGATAACAGTTGACTTACCAACACCGGAGCTACCAGTAATCAGTATTTTAGACATGGTTAACTCTCGTTAGTAATGAGCTCGTGCTCATAGTTTTGGAGCTTTTCGATTAGGTCGTCGATGTCGCCGGCCAGGGCAGCTGGGATGTTACTGCGGCTGTAACCAATGCGGTGATCGGTAATGCGGTCTTGAGGGAAGTTGTAGGTACGTATTTTTTCGCTGCGGTCACCGGAGCCGATGAGGCTATTGCGGGCATCGGAAAGTTGCTTTTGCTCTTCGGCGATCTTGGCCGCTAGCAGGCGTGAACGTAGCACGCTCATGGCTTTGGCTTTGTTCTTGATTTGCGATTTCTCGTCTTGGTTGGATACGACTAATCCCGAAGGCATGTGCGTAATACGTACCGCTGAGTCGGTGGTGTTAACGGACTGGCCACCATGGCCACCAGAACGGTAGACGTCGATACGCAAATCGTTTGGGTTTATTTCGATATCGGTTTCTTCGGCTTCCGGTAGGACGGCAACAGTGACAGTAGAGGTGTGGATACGACCCTGGCTTTCGGTAGCAGGAACGCGCTGTACGCGGTGCACACCAGCCTCAAACTTGAGGTTTTTGTAGGCATCCAGGCCGCGAATAGCAAAGACGATTTCTTTAAAACCACCTGCATCGGAGGGACTTTCGCTGATAAGCTCAATCTTGTAGTTATGATTTTCGCACCAGCGGGCGTACATGCGGTACAGTTCGCCACCAAACAGGGCAGACTCATCACCGCCGGCTGCGGCGCGGATTTCCATGATTACATCGCGTTCGTTGTTGGGGTCAACGGGCGTTAAGGCCTCGATGAGCGTCGCCTCATTGGCAGTAATTTTGGGGCCCAGCTCTTCCAGCTCTACGCGGGCCATTTCGGCGAGTTCACTATCTGGGCCAGCGGCCATTTCTTGGGCTTCAGTCTTGGCGCTCTGCAGCGATTTCTTTTCGTCGAAAAGAACCAGTAAGTTCTCGAGCTCGCTACGGCGCCGAGCCATTTTGGGATAATTTTTGTCACTAAAAATAGTCGGGTCCTGGAGCTGTGCATCCAAGGCCGAGTATTCTTCGCGTAACTGCTTTTCTTTCTGTTCCATAGGATTCCTCATAAGTATAGCGCGTTATAGAAAAACCGCCCGCCGAGCACAAGGCTCACGGACGGCTTTGAAGGCTACAAGCTATTTGCTGGTTGCAGGTTTGCTAGCGGCGGTTTTGCTGTCGGCTTTTTCGGCCTTGGCGCTCTTGCGTACGCTGAGCTTCTTGGCAGCGGCAGCGCGCTTGTCTTTGCTGGCCTGACCGGCAGCAGCGCGAGCCTTGAACTTGTCGACGCGACCTTCGATATCCAGGATGCGTTCTTCACCGGTAAAGAAGGGGTGAGAGCTGCTGGTGATGTGCACTTTTACCAAAGGGTAATCGACACCATCGAGCTTAATGGTGTCGTCGGTAGCAACCGTCGAACGGGTAAGAAACGTCGTGTTGTTATTGAGGTCTTGGAAGACCACGGGGCGATAATTATCCGGGTGGATAGCTTTTTTCATTAGGATTATTCCTCTTGCTCGATAGTTTAGTTATGTATGTATGGTAACCGGTTAGCGTTGAGCGGGTCGCAGTCGATGTATCCCAAACAGTTACAAAGAGTATACCACCTCTGTTAGAGTTGGTCAACTGCCACTAACAGCACTATTAAAAAAATCAAAATAATTGTATACATGTAATCATGAGTGCAGGACTGGATAGGGCAGAAGCATATGCTACCAGCGAGGAGCTGGGAGAACTTTTTGAGCGGACAGCTCTTTGGTTAACTGTAAATGGCATTCAGAGCGGTTCACGTTCGTTAGCACAGTTAGAGACGCGTGACGGGTCGGCCGTCTATGGTGCGAACGAAAATGGCGATCCTGAAGATGTTGAAAAATTTGAATTTGAAATACCTGAACTGCTAGTGAAGAGACTCGCGTTGCGAAATGGAGCCGGTATGGCAGCGGTCAGCAGGAGCGTGGAATATGAGCCTGAGCGATATTTCATACCTGGGCCAGGTCTACCCGGCGATTATTCTCAGTCAACATGTCGTTTTAGTACCATCACTGGGAATCCACGTACTGAGGAAGTTCTCTGTATCCGTAAAAAAAATATTTGGGGGCCATATACGTCCGATAGACTCACTTTTGGTCATTGGGAGGAAACTGATATCTCCGAGCTAATCTCAGAAATAGGCAGCAGCGAAATATTAAGCAATGAGACGCTTAAAAAAACTTTAGGGATGCTCTGCATCACGACTGGTGAATATAAAGAACTTTCGTTCATGATTTCGCAGCTTGAGAGCTTGAAATAGTCGCGCCTATCTGTTATTATCACAAAGTTATAAGTTAAGCAGGTGTCGGATTTAATCCTCTGCATCGGAAGCCCATGTAGGGTCCGCGCGGTGTCGATACTCAAGAACAAGGATTAAGGAAGGATTTATTTATTATGGCGACAGAAGTCGACATCAAACAATTACTCGAGGCCGGCGCGCATTTTGGTCACAAGACTAGCCGTTGGCACCCTAAAATGGCGCAGTACATCCACAGCAAACGCGATGGTACGCATATTATTGACCTCACAAAAACCGTAACCAACCTCGAAGAAGCGCTGGTCTTCATCGAAAAAATTGCTTCTGAAGGCAAGCAGGTACTGCTCGTTGGTACCAAGCGTCAAGCTCAGGACATCGTTCGTAAGCTCGCAGAAGACACCAAAATGCCTTTTGTCACCGAGCGCTGGCTCGGCGGCATGCTGACAAACTGGAACACCATCGGTGGACGTGTTAAGCACCTTAAAGATCTCGAAGAGAAAATGGCAAACGGCGAGCTGAATAATAAGTACAACAAGCTCGAAGTTCAGCGTTTTCAAGAAGAAATTACATTGATGAACATCAACTACGGCGGCATCAAAGATATGCATGCTCGTCCTGGTGCAGTGTTTATTTTTGATATCGTAACCGATGACAACGCGGTCAAAGAAGCTCGCAAGCTAAATCTGCCTATCGTTGCACTGGTAGATACCAACTCGGACCCAAGCCTGGTTACGTACCCGGTTCCTGCTAACGACGACGCTATCAAGACGATTCAGCTCATCGCTGATTACCTGAAACAAGCTATCGAAACGGGCAAAGCTAAGATTAAAGCCACTGATAAAGACGACGATAAAAAAGCAGAATAAATTTTAAGCTAAGAAGAGGGAAAAGAGCAGCTTGGGCAGAATGTGAACCATTTTGCCGGCGCGACGAGAAAAACCGTAGGTTTGTCTCGGTTCCCCGAAAAGGAGACTAGATATGGCTGTAGATATTGCTCAAGTAAAACGACTTAAAGACTTAACAGGTGTAGGTCTGACCGACGCCAAAGCAGCGCTCGATGACGCCAATGGCGACTTCGATACAGCCCTCGAAGCGATGCGCAAAAAAGGTATGACCAAGGCCGACAAGCGCGGTGAACGCGAAGCCCGCCAGGGCGTTGTCGGTACCTACAACCACGACAACCGCATCGGTGTACTCGTAGAAATTAATTGCGAAACCGACTTTGTTGCTCGCAACGAAATCTTTACCGACCTCGTAAAAGACGTCGCGATGCATATTGCGGCAACCGCACCTGAATACGTTAGTGCCGATGAAATTCCTGCCGATGCTCAGGAAAAAGTACGTGCTGAGTTTGTAGAGAAGGCAACTACAGAGGGAAAACCAGCCGAGATGGTCGAAAAGATCGTCGATGGCCAGGTAAAGAAGTACTTTGCAGAACGCTGCTTGCTCGACCAGCCATTTGTAAAGAACCCAGACATTACCGTTGGTGACTTTGTAAAAGAGCACAATGCTCGCCTTGGCGAAAACATCGTGGTGCGTCGTTTTGCACGCATCGCCCTCGGCGAAGTCGCCTAAATACGATACGCATATCAATAAAACAGCGGCCATTATGTGGTCGCTGTTTTGGTGTACAATAGTTGTAGAACTTAAGGAGTTATATGGATCCAAACCAGGCAGTTAAAGACGCGGACAGCAAATTCAGTCAAGCAGTGCAGCATTTTCAGGAAAGCTTAAAGAGCCTTCGCACGGGACGTGCAAATGCAAGTCTTTTAGACGGTCTTGTGGTCGAGGCTTACGGTACGCCGATGCCGATTATTCAGGTTGCAACCGTAACTGCACCAGAAGCACAGCTACTGCAGATCACTCCCTTTGACCCGAATAATGTGCAGGCGATCGCTACCGCCATCCGAAACAACCAAGCCCTCGGGCTTAACCCCACCGACGATGGTCATGTTGTGCGCGTACAGATCCCGCCCCTTACCGAAGAACGTCGCCGCGAACTTGCCAAACAAGTTGGCAGCAAGCAAGAAGACTGCATGGTTGGCCTGCGTAATATTCGTCACGATGCGCTCGATGCAATTGGCCGTGCCAAAAAAGACAAACAAATTGGCGAAGACGATGCTAAACGCCTCGAAAAACAAGTCGATGATGCCATGAATAAAGCCAAAGCAGACGCCGAAGCTGCTGCCAAGACCAAAGAACACGAAATCATGTCGCTGTAAGCGGCATAAAATGAGGAACTTACATTTTTATCTCAGCTTGTAACCGGTATAATAAACGCTAATGTCTGTTTTCTTATTAGTTGTTGGTCTAATCCTATTCGTAGGGCTGGTGGTGGTGCACGAGTGGGGGCATTTTATTATGGCGCGCCGCAACGGCGTGACAGTCGAAGAATTCAGCATCTTCTTTCCACCGCGTATTTATAGCCGCACCACCAAAGCTGGCTGGAAATTTAGTATTGGCCTGTTACCGCTCGGAGGTTTTGTAAAGCTAAAGGGCGAGCACGACACCGACACCGCCCCACATTCATACGGCGCAGCAAGTTTGCTGGCTAAGACAAAGATCATGGCCGCGGGCGTGGTGATGAACCTTATTACGGCGTTTGTGTTGTTGTTTATTCTGGCGCTCATTGGTATTCCGCACCTGGTAGAAAACCAATTTACTGTCGCAAGTGACACAAAGTACCAAAGTCATGCCACCTATCAAGTCCACGCCGGCACAATAGAGAAGGGTTCGCCAGCCGATAAAGCGGGCATAAAAGTCGACGATATCATCACTAGCCTGGGCTTAGCAGGCAAACAAGAGGCGGTAAGTACCCCGGAAACACTCCCAAAACTTACCAACAAATATGCCGGCCAGACAGTCATAATTCATTATGAACATGGCGACAGCCAGCAACAGCGCCAGATCACATTGCGCAGTAAAGCCGATATCGAAATTGCCAAAAAACAGGATAAGAATGTTGGTTATCTGGGAGTAAGTGTCTATGAGACGCAAAAGAACCTGACGGTTACACGCTCTACGTGGTCGGCACCAATCGTGGCGGCGGGACTTATCAAACAGTACACTGTGCTCACATTCCAGGGCCTGGGCAAGGCGCTCGCTGGTCTCGGCGGAACGATTGCTGGCGGCCTAACGGGCAACAAAGACGCGCGCCAGGCAGCCCAGACAGAGGCGTCGTCACAAGTTTCGGGGCCGGTCGGTATTTTCTTCGTCTTTAAATATGGGGCAGAGCTGGGCTATAAGTTCATCTTGCTCGTGGTGGCTATCATTTCGCTCACCCTAGCAATCATGAATATTTTGCCAATTCCGGCCCTCGACGGCGGTCGACTCTGGATTACGCTGTTCACACGAGCCATCAAACGGCCGCTATCACCACACCGCGAGGAAGTAGTAAATGGCGCTGGCTTTGCGGTGCTGATGGCGCTCATCTTATTAATTACTGTTGTCGATGTCAGACGATTCTTCTAATAATCCCATAGCACCGAAAACCAGCTGGATGGCGCCGTTTTCGTTACTATCGATAGCGATAATTTACTTCGCGACGCAGATTGTTGCTGGATTGATTGTATATATTTACCCCCACATGCAGGGTTGGTCGGCGACGCAGACAAACGCGTGGCTGAATAACTCAGTTTATGCACAGTTCTTTTATATCCTTGTAGCCGAAACGCTTACCATGTTAGCGCTGATGTTCATGCTGCGTTTCTTTAAGTGGACCTGGCGCACTATCGGCCTGACGACCCCAAAAGTACGGCATATCCTGCTGGGAATTCTGGCAGTCATTCCGTATTTTATTATCTATTTGCTAATTGTGACGGCGGTGAGCCATTTCTATCCGTCGCTCAATGTCGACCAAAAGCAGGAAATAGGTTTTGATTCGACCAAAGGTGCACTGCAACTTGCGCTGGTGTTCATTAGCCTAGTTATTTTGCCGCCGCTGGTAGAAGAAATTATGATGCGAGGATTTTTGTATAGCGGCGTGCGAAAGATGTTTGGCAGGGTCATTTCTGCGATAATCGTGAGCGCACTGTTTGGAATTGCGCACCTGGCAGAGGGCGGAGCAGCCGGGCCCCTATGGATTGGGGCACTCGACACCTTCGCGTTATCGCTGGTGCTCGTATCATTACGTGAGATTACCGGTAATTTGTGGGCAGGGATTACGCTCCATGCTGTCAAAAATGGTGTCGCGTTTGTCAGTCTTTTTATTCTGGCCGCCAGATAAGGTACAATAACGGAGATAAAAGGTAACCCCATGAGACTTTCACAGCTATTCACTAAAACCAGCAAAAACGTACCAGCCGACGAGACGAGTAAAAACGCGCAGCTGCTCATTCAGGCCGGCTATGTATACAAGGAAATGGCGGGGGCATATGTCTATTTACCACTGGGGTTGATGGTAGTAGAAAATATCAAAAAGGTTGTTCGCGAAGAAATGAACGCAATTGGCAGCAATGAACTGATTATGACTGGCTTGCAGCGCAAAGACATCTGGGAAAAGACCGGACGATGGAGCGACGAGGCAGTGGATATTTGGTTTAAGACTCGCTTGCAAGACGATACCGAACTCGGCCTAGGCTGGAGCCACGAAGAGCCGATTGTCGAAATGCTCAAGCAATACATCAGTAGCTACAAAGACTTACCGATCAGCCTCTACCAATTCCAAACAAAGATGCGAAACGAGCTTCGGGCCCGTAGCGGTATTATGCGGGGTCGTGAGTTTGTCATGAAAGACATGTACTCGTTCCACGCGAGTGCCGAAGACCTGGATGCTTACTACGATAAGACTATCGAGGCTTACAAGCGTGTCTACGACCGTCTGGGGCTGGCCGATGACACCTATGTGACATTCGCCAGCGGCGGGGCATTCACGAAGTTTAGCCACGAATTCCAAACCATCTGTGATGCTGGTGAAGATGTTATTTATCTGCACCGCGGCAAGAATATCGCCATTAATGAAGAAGTTATCGACGATGCAGTCAAAGAACTCGGCATCAACCGAGATGAACTCGAAAAAGTCAAAACCGCCGAAGTCGGTAATATCTTTAACTTTGGCACCCAAAAAACCGACGAAATGGGGCTGCGCTTTGCAGATGATAGCGGCAACCCGAGCTCTATCTATATGGGCAGCTACGGTATCGGGATTACGCGTGTTATGGGTGTGATTGTCGAGAAGTTTTCCGACGACAAGGGTATCGTTTGGCCAGAGGTCGTGGCACCCGCAAAAGTATATTTGGCGCTGCTAGGGGATGCACCAGAAGTCGTCAAAGATGCCGATGCACTATACGAACAGTTGACACGTGCGGGCGTTACTGTACTATATGATGACCGCGGGTGTCGACCAGGCGAAAAATTCGCCGACGCAGACCTGTTAGGAATTCCATATCGCGTGGTAGTTAGTAGCAAGACACACGAGAGTGGAGCCTACGAAACCAAAGGTCGTACCGCAAGCGAA